>JAYWHB010000586.1:0-7514 GCA_043777915.1 Deinococcales bacterium | reverse complement strand
CATTCAAGCTGTTCATCAATAACAAATGGGTCAAAGCCAAATCTGGCACAGTTCTCGAGACGATTAACCCCGCCAACAAGTCTGTATTGGCGCAGTTTGCCTCTGGCGGAAACGAAGATGTGGATGCCGCCGTCAAAGCTGCCCGTAAAGCCTTACCCGCATGGAAAGCCTTATCGGGTCATGCCAGAGCGCGGTACTTGTACGCCTTGGCGCGGCTGGTGCAAAAACACAGCCGAATGTTTGCGGTTCTCGAGACCTTAGACAATGGTAAGCCAATCCGCGAGACCAGAGATATTGATGTGCCACTTGTGGCAAGGCATTTTTATCATCATGCAGGTTGGGCGCAACTGCTCGAGACCGAATTTAATGGCTTTGAAGCGGCTGGTGTGGTTGGGCAGATTATTCCGTGGAATTTTCCACTACTGATGCTGGCGTGGAAAGTTGCTCCTGCATTAGCGGCGGGTTGTACCGTGGTGCTTAAACCAGCCGAATTCACGCCTCTGACTGCATTGTTGTTTGCCGAGATTGCACTCGAGGCTGGGCTTCCTGCGGGTGTGCTGAACATTGTCACGGGTGACGGTGAAACAGGTAAAGCACTGGTCAATCACCCCCTTGTGGATAAAATCGCCTTTACAGGCAGTACCGAAGTCGGTAAACAAATCCGAAAAGCCACGGCTGGCACGGGCAAAAAGCTCTCGCTCGAATTGGGTGGAAAATCCCCGTTTGTGGTGTTTGATGATGCTGATTTAGACAGCGTGGTCGAAGGTGTGGTAGATGCGATTTGGTTTAATCAAGGCGAGGTTTGCTGTGCTGGCTCGAGAATTTTGGTGCATGAGAGTATCCATGATGCCCTGCTGACTAAGTTAAGGGTGCGAATGGAAACCCTTAGAATCGGCAATCCCCTAGAAAAAAACATTGACATGGGTGCATTGTGCAGCTTAGAGCAGTTCGAGCGGGTCAGCAGTCTGGTGCAACAAGGCGTGTCCGAAGGCTCGAGCCTCTGGCAACCAAGTTGGACATGTCCCACCAATGGTTACTTTTATCCGCCCAGTGTCTTTAGTGCGGTATCGCCAAGCAGTACCGTGGCGCAACTCGAGATTTTTGGTCCTGTGGTGGTGATGATGCCGTTTCGTACCATCGAAGAAGCCATTGGGCTTGCCAATAACACCGTCTACGGTCTTGCCTCGAGTGTCTGGACAGAGAACATCAATTTGGCGCTCGAGGTTGCACCGCGTATTAAAGCGGGCATTGTTTGGGTCAATTGCACCAATCAAATGGACGCGGCGGCGGGTTTTGGAGGGGTCAAAGAATCTGGTTTTGGGCGCGAAGGCGGACGCGAAGGGATGTATGAATATCTAAAGGCAAAAGGCGAAAGGCAAAAGGCGAAGGTTAAAACCGTAGGGGCGAAGCACGCTTCGCCCAACCCTGCAAATGCCCATACAACATTGCCCCCGATAGATCGAACCCCGAAATTATTTATTGGCGGTAAACAAACCCGCCCAGATTCTGGTTACTCGAGACCTGTGTATTCTGCATCTGGTGTGCTTCTCGGCGAGGTGGGCGAAGGAAACCGCAAGGACATCCGTAACGCGGTTGAAGCGGCTCAGGCGGCTTCTGGTTGGGTAAAAGCCACAGCGCACAATCGGGCGCAGATTTTGTATTACTTAGCCGAGAATCTGAGTTCTCGAGAAAGCGAATTTACAAACCGCCTATCATCCCAGTCTGGCAATCCAAAATCCGCCAAACTCGAGGTTGAACGAAGCATCGAAACCTTATTTACTTTTGCGGCTTGGGCGGATAAATTTGACGGGGCTGTCCATAGTATCCCAATGCGTGGTGTGGCACTGGCAATGAACGAGGCGATTGGTGTGATTGGTTTAATCTGCCCATCCGAACAGCCACTCTTGGGCATGATTGCCCTTCTCGCCCCTGCGGTTGCCTTGGGTAACACGGTGGTACTTGTGCCGAGCGAAGAAAATCCTTTGGTGGCTACCGATTTTTACAGTCTCCTCGAGACTTCAGATGTGCCAACAGGTGTGGTCAATATCGTCACGGGCGACCCGAGCAGCCTTGGTAAGACCCTAGCCGAACATTTAGATGTGGATGCGATTTGGTTTGCGGGTCATGGCGAAACCTTTGAGAAAGCCAGTGCTGGCAACTTAAAACGCACATGGAATCTCGAGGGCTTAGATGTCGACAATCTCGAGCCAAGAACGGCGCTGCGTGAAGCCACCCAAGTCAAAAACATTTGGATTCCATATGGTGAAAGTTTAGAAGGTGGAACAAAGTATTAGAAGAAAGAGGAAGGTGTGTCTTGGTTTTTTCCTCTTTCCTCTGCTTTATCTCAATCCAAAAGTCTGTTCGCTAAACAAGAACTCGAGCCGAATATAAAATCCGGGTTTGACACTAAAATTCCCAAGGCTCGAGTCAAAGCCAATAAAGTTAAATCCGCCAGTAATCCCGATGCCGTTACCAAGCAGCAATGTACTCTCGAGTCCAAGCGCGAGACGGCTCGAGACATCGGGTTGCCATTGCCAAATGGCTTGTGCGCCAATACCAAGGTTATCGCGTAGCCAGTAGCGTGTGGCGAGGTTTATTTGCCCCGTAAAAATGTCTTCGGCGTATTTGTAACCGACCCCACCACGTATCGTGAAATTGGCGTTTGGGTTGTAGGTGCTTTGGAGTTCGCCGCTCAGTTCGTCGTTGTTGGGGGTGTAGATGCCATAACGGATTTGGTGTTGGGTGAGGATGCTTATATTTGCGGCACGGTATGCGCCAGCCGCACTAAAACGCAGTCCGTTGCCGCTTGGACTGGTTGTTAATTCCAAGTTTGGTGAAAAAACCAATTGGCTGTTTTTTGGCTGAATCACAATCCCAACACGGTAAACTTGTTTTAAGCCGATACTCGAGAAAGCGTATTGCGCCAAAACATTAGCGTTAAAATCTTCGGCTTCGCGGCGTAGGCTGGTGCTGAGGCTGACTGTGGCATCCGCACCAATTGGGGCGCTTATTTCGGCACTGACATTGGCACTTAGGTCACGAGTCAGTGGGATGGAGGTCTCGATGCCCAATCGGGCGCGTCCAGCCTCTCCGCTCAGGCTTGGAAGGTCGTAAGCAGCGCTGACATTGGTTGTGCCGAATGTGCCACGCAGTAGGATTCCACCTTCATTGCTGCCGTCAAAGCTGTAGGTATCGCGTATCTCGAGCTTGAGGTTATCGGTCAAGGCATATTCTAAACTGCCGACGATTTGAAATGGAGTGTTATCAGATAACGGTGTTCGGGCTTCAAGGGTAATTTTACTGCGTCCGATATTGACAGCTAAGCCAGTTAATAAATAGCCAAAGTTGCTTTGAGCGCCAAGGCTCGAGAGAAAACGCCAATTCAGTCCCAACGAGGCACTAAAAATACCGAATCGCTGGGTGGCACTGGCACTGATTTCACTGCGGGTGGCAAGCGTAGTGAAACTGTGGGCGCTAGTGAAACTGGTTTGTAAATGTAAGGCATCATTTGGGGTGATGATGGCACTGGCACGAAGACTGCTTCCTGCTTGACTTGGATTGATTGCTTGATAGCCAATGCCAAGGGCTTGATATTCGAGAATGGCTTCGAGGATTGGGGTTTTGTAACGTCCGCCTAGGCTTAACGCCCAGTCACTCGAGTATGCCAATTCGGATTCTAAACGCAAATTATCGCTCGAGTAATTTAAGCCAAGAGCATATAAGGGGTTTTTACTTGGGTCAAAGACCACGGCTGTACCAGAAATTCGCCATGCTTGAAGGTTTATTTGGGCTTGTGTGCCAAAACGGTACTCGAGTGGGGCAGTCCCAAAGGCTGGAGCATAGTCAATCACTAAAAATTGTGGGTTGTTATTTTCGTCAGTGCTGGTCAGGGCTTTACTTAAAAAAACAATGCCACTTTGCGGGTCTATGCTGTAATCCACAAGCCGTTGTAATTCTTTGGTTGAAATGACCACACCCAGATTATCTCTGTCCCGTGTCATAATTCGGATGCGTTCAGAGCCAGTTTGCAGCCCTTGCCCGAGCCGATACAGGCTTGTGCCGTCGCCACGAAAACCAAAAGGTTGACTGGCGCTTAAGTTACTTAAAGTGGCTCTAGGTTGGTAACTGCCAAAGGCGGTAAAATTCAAAATCGGGTCACGCCAGAGCAACAAAATCCCCTGTTGACGGCTATTGAAGGCACTTAAACGCCCAATAAGTCCAGCTTGGTACGAGCCATACATCGCATAACTCGCGCCGCGCTCTAAACGAATATAAAATGGGTCGCTCGAGTTCACATCTTGTCCACGCTGGGCAGCATCACCCAAAAGCGGGAAGCGTTCAAACGGGTTGGCAACTGGCTCGAGATTGCCACCAATTTCAAAAATTGGTACAAACTGGGCGCGTAGGTTTATACCAATCGTCAGCAAGAAACCGTTCCCCACACTGCCTCGAGCAAAGCCTTGTAAGCCCGCGCTTAAACTAAATGGGTCGGTGATTTCGGCGCTTAAATTGGCACTGCCAACCACCACCCAAGGGCGCTGGCTCGAAACGACTGGCAATTCGATTTTTACAGTCAGTTTGCCAAGTCTGGCTTCGGCTGTGACCACACTGCGTTCGCCAATGCTTGAGAGTGGAATTTGGGCTGTGCCGTTCCTAAACTGCACTTGGTAGCCAGCGATGTTTGGGGCAGCGTCGGCAATGGCGGGAAGTGGGTCAGATTGCCAGTCCACCACGCCATCACCAACCAATAGCCCGTTTGCATCCAAAACCGTTAAGCGCAGGGTTGGGCGGTCTTGTGGGTCAGATGTTAGGTTGCCAAGCGCCTCGATTTTTAAGCCCACTGCTTCGCCAGTCAGTTGAATCAGGCTCGAGTCTTCAATAAAGGCATTGGTGCTTGGGTCAAAGGCACGTAAGCGCAATTGGTTGCGCCCGGGTTGTAAGCGCACCGCCACATATTCGATGGTTAGGCGCTCTGTGCCTTCGTCGTAGGTGGTGCTGCCGGCTTGTTCTTTAGCCACCAATTCGCCATTGATGCGTAAACTGATTTGTTCGGCTTTGAGCGGTAAATCTACCAGCACATTGATACGGTCACGGTTGCGAATAATTGTTCCATTGGCAGGATTGACAATTAAAGCCCCGATTCGTTCTCGAGATGGTGGTAAGGGTGAGCGGTTACTCTCGAGTTGACGCAGATACAGGGCTAACATCGCGGGTGTGCCTTGTAAAAGGCGGTATTCGGCTGGACGATTATTGGCGGGCGGTAAGCGCAGTAAAATCCCTAGGCGGTTGGCTGGCAAATTCAGGGCTTGGCTATGGCTTAAAGTATAGAGAATTTCGTGCTGACCACGGATAACTCCAATATCCCAAAAGAGATAATCTTCGGCTTCGAGTGGATTACCAAGCGGTTTGGTGTCTAGTAAACTCGAGTCAGCTTCAAAAGCTGCGCCATCGGGAATTTGATCGACAATAATAATTTCGGCGTTTTCTGGAACATCCTTTATATCAAAACGCAGGGCAATTTGGCTGCGTCTGGTGCGGTTGGGGATGTCCCTGACTTCGACCTCCAGGCTGGCATCTGGGGACACTGGGACATTATTGAGGCTCAGGGCGGCACTCACAAGGTAAGTCCCTGCATTATCGGCTCGAGCGGTTAGCGGTATGACTCGAGTTTGGCGTGGTGCAAGTAAAACTTGTATTTTTGAATTCTCAAGATTGAGGTCTGGTGCGTTTAAGGTCAAATCTAGCGTGATGCTGCGGTTCAGTGGATTGGTGATGACCGCTTCGAGTGGAAAACTTGTGTTGGGGCGCGGGATGATACTGCTAGAAGCTCTTAAGCTCAGGGCAGCATTGACTCGAGTAAAAATCGTTTCGGCAGTTTGGGTCTCGAGGTCTGGAGCGCTGACTTCTGCTTCAAGTTTAGCGCTGCTTGGTAAACCCGCCACGACATCGGCACGGTAAATCATTTCACGGCGTTCATTGGCTTCTAATCGCCCTGTTTGGGCTGGGGTTTGTTGCGCCCTTAAAAGTGGGCTGGGGTCGTCTTGCAAATTAAAATCAGTTGGTTGTTCGCCTAGATTCTCGAGTAGGAGGCGCACTTCAACCACTTCTCCGGGTAGGGCTGGACTTGGATTAACAATCGAGCGGCTTAAACGCAGATTGGCTGGCGCAACCGCCCGTTGCACTGCCACGGTTAAACGGTTGGTATTGTTGCTTAAATTTGGGTCGGAAATCGGGCTGGAAGTCGTGCCAATCAGTTCGTAGGTGCTGCTGTTGCTCGAGCGCAGGGCAATCAGCACAATCGCACTGGCACTGCGTTCAAGCTGACCCAATTGGCAGGTCAATACCCGATTCAGGATGGCACAATCGCCTTGACTGCTGCTTTGCGAACTGGTCTCGAGTCCGTTTGGCAGAGCGATTTTGTACACAACCTTGGTGGCAGTATCAGCCCCATCATTGCGGATGGTGGCGGTCAGCACAAAGGGTTGGTTTGGTTCGACGGGGTTTGGTTCGGCACTTTGGATTAACTCGAGGTCAGCCAAAAGATTGGGATTTTGTGGAGTGACTGGTGGGTTTGTTGGTGGGACTACTGATGGATTTGTTGGCGGGACTACTGATGGATTTGGGTTCAAGGGAGGATTTACTGGTGGATTTGTGACTGGCGGTTTGACGGTTGGAACTTGTGGTTTAATTGGCGGCAATACACTCGAGGGTGTGCCTTGAATCAAACGCGGTGTGGTCAAGGCTGGCGGGGTACTTGGCAGTACCACCAGTAAATTGGCGTAAAATGGTTTGACCCCTGCTCGAGTGACGCTACGAAAACGCATGGTAAAGGCATTAGAATTTTGCCGATTGGCGGCGACTCGAACCCGAACTGTCCAAGTGCCGATTAAGGCTTTAGTGACCAGAATTTCATTTAATGCCCAAGCTCGAGAAGGCGAACTTTTTAAGGCTTGGCGCTCACCATTGGGCAGTTGCACAAAAAACTCAAGTTCAGTGCCGTCAGCATCATAATTGGCGAGTTCAAGTCCCTTACCAAGCATCTCTGAACCTACTTTTAATTCGGCAACTGTGCGTTCGGTTGCGCCATACGCATTGGCAGTAAACTGACTCGATTGCAGACTGGCATATTGCAATGCCACCACAAAGGCATTCTTGCCGTTGCCGATGCTTTTAACGCTTAATGGATAGATGCCAACTGGTAGTGCTTGATGCAAGAACCGCTCCCAACGATTGCGTGAATCTGCGCCATACGTTCTCGAGACCAAAGTTTTTTGTTCTGGGGTGCGAATCGTAAAATCGGTACGCCATTGGTTTTTGTTGTACAACTCATCGCCGACAAACCAATTCAAGTCACCTCGAGCAATCGGGTCTGCGAGGTTCATATTTGGGCTGCGAACTTCAATCCGAACTCGAGGGTTGCCGCTTGGCACAACAATGCGGTAATCATCTTGCCCAGCTTGCCAATTTTGGGCATTGCCTAAGCTGACCAATGGAAAAACATTGGTTTCTTGGGC
>JAYWHB010000585.1:0-7516 GCA_043777915.1 Deinococcales bacterium | reverse complement strand
TTGTAAAGCTAATACAAATGCGCCTGTAACGGCGCACTTGAGGAGTTGAAAAAATATGGCACATAAAAAGGGCGTGGGTAGCACCCGCAACGGACGCGACAGCAATCCAAAGTACCTTGGCGTAAAACGCTTTGGTGGGCAAGTGGTCAAAGCTGGCAACATCTTGGTTCGTCAACGTGGCACAAAGTTCAATGCTGGCAAGAACGTCGGCATGGGACGCGACCACACGTTGTTTGCTTTGGAAACTGGCTTAGTCAAATTCCAAGACAAAGGCGCATTTGGGCGTTTTATTCACATCGAACAACTGGCTGCTGCGGCAGACGATTAAAGAATTTGTTCTTGATTCTCGAGCCTCGCTTTTTGGCGGGGCTTTTTTAGGCTCTAAAGGTATAAGCTACAAGTAGCTTAGGTGGTGGTCTTTTGACAAAGTTTCGTGATGTTCTCGAGGTCGAAATAACGGCTGGTAAAGGTGGCGACGGCAGCATGTCGTTTCTGCGTGGTTCGCATCAACCCAAAGGTGGTCCTGATGGCGGACATGGCGGTAAGGGCGGCAGTGTTTTCCTGCGCTCTATTCAAGGGGTCGAAAGCCTAACCAACATCGTCGGTAAGCGCAAATTCAAAGCCGAGAATGGTGGTTATGGGGCTGGACGTTTAATGCACGGGGCAGATGGGGCAGATTTTACGGTGGATGTTCCCGTTGGTACAGTCTGCATAGATTTGGCGACCAATAAAATCATTGCCGATTTGCTCGAGGTTGGGCAAGTTCAATTGGTGGCGAGGGGCGGCTTTGGCGGACGTGGGAATTCGGCATTCTCGAGCAGCACCCGCCGCAGTCCGCGTTTTGCCGAGCTTGGCACAATGGGCGATGACCTTAAAGTTCGGCTAGAGTTGCGTTTAATTGCCGATATTGGTCTGGTCGGTTATCCAAACGCGGGTAAGTCTAGCTTGCTGCGTGCCATGTCCAATGCCAACCCAGAAGTGGCGGCTTATCCGTTTACGACCCTCAATCCAATTTTAGGAATTATCGAACGTGGTGACGACGAGTTAAACCGCCTGACCCTCGCCGATATTCCGGGGATTATCGAAGGGGCGCATGAAGGTAAAGGCTTAGGTTTAGAGTTTTTACGGCATATCTCGAGAACAAGGTTGTTGGCGTTTGTGCTTGACGGCAACGAAGCGCCACGTGAGCATCTCGAGGCATTACGGTTTGAATTGCAAAGTTATGACCCGACGCTGCTCGAGTTACCCGCAATTATTATTGTCAATAAACTCGATTTAATAGATGAAGAAATCAGAACCATGATTGAAGCCGAACTCTTTGACTTTGGTTTGCCTGTACTTTGCGTCAGTGCGCTCGAGGGTATCGGTTTGGATACCTTGCGCGAAACCCTATTCCAAGTGCTGCCCGCCAAGATGCAGCGAGCCAGCCTTGTGGTGCGTGATACGATTTCTGGACCCGAACCAGTGCGTGTAACCGCCGACACCGACTTCTATGCCGACGGAACACGCTTGTGGAATGTGACGGGTGGAACGTTTGGCGCTCGGATTGAACGCTTCTCGAGACACTTAGAAGACGCAGCCGATTACTTAGAAAAACTCTTTAAGCGCGAAGGGCTAAACGCCCAATTGCGCCGCGCAGGGGTAAAACCGGGCGATACGGTTAAAATCGGCGAGTTCGCCTTTGAATTCTTTGAAGATGAATTTTCTGACAGCGAACACAAACAAGTTTAGAACGCCAGTTGCTTGACGCTCCAAGCACCCTGCTCGAGTCCGACCAACAGTATTTTATTGTTTTTGGACTCGAGCAGACTGTACCCCAAGTCAAACGGCTTGGGGATTTCTTTTTCACCAAAAACCGTGTTTAGTTCGCCTGTTGCAGTCAATTTTTGCATTTGTATTGTGGTCGCTGTTGCTCCGTACAAGACCAATCCGCCATCGTTGCAAATGATCACTTTGTTCAAGGTTTGGCTTAACCAAATCCCTCCATCTGCACTTCGCACTACAGGCATGGAAAAGGGTGGGAAATTAGGCTCAGCAAGCGGTATTGACGCTCCAAATTCTTTTTGTACCGAATTTTTTGCATCTAGTGACCAGAGTCTCAAACCGCTACTGCAATCACCACTATTGCGATTCATGAATACAGCCGTGTTGTTTTGGCGTAACCCAAAATACTGAACCCCACCACCGTTGGTACAAGTCAGGGATTCAAACCCTTGGGTTTGTTGTAGCGGCTCGAGTTTAGCTTTTACATTAAACCGATGAATCCAAATCGGAGGCTGATAGGTCGAAGCGCCGGCTGGACTGTTTAAGTAAGCTGATGAAACCAGTGCTGCACCGCCAGTTGGGGTTGGTACGAGCGCATCAATTTGCACATTTGGATAGTCTATATTGGTGCTGGCAAAACCTGCTTTGCCAAGGCTTAGGTCTAAGCGTCCTTGGTTGGTTATTTTTATCAGTAACGGGTTTAAGTAATCATCATCTGAGTTTTCACTTTTGACTCGAGGGCTTTCTAAGAGGGCTGCCCAAACCGAACCATCGGCGTTAAGTGCCACTTTCTGCATCGGGAAAATTGTTTTTTGTCTGCCAGTCGGGAAGGTAAATACACCTTTCTGCCCATAACTCGAGTCAAGCGTGCCGTTTACTGTAAACCGCAGAATTTGCTTTGGCTGCACCACCAAGACACGACTTTTTGCATCCACCAAAACTTGTCCTAACTGTTTTAGTTGCAGTTTCCCATCTTTGCCAAAACTCGAGTCAAGCTGTCCATTGGGAAGTAAACGCGCAATTGTCTGAATCTTATTTTGCGTTTCGCCACTTAAGACAATTCGCCCTTGGGTATCCACACTGACTTTTGGTGTGAATTTTGCCTTGGCAAACTCAAGCAGAAGCGTGCCGTCTGATGCAAAACTCGAGTCAAATAATTGATCCTGTGAAATTGCCAAGCCAGTCAACCCTAAACCAGTCAATGCAAGGCAGATAAAACCCAATTGTATTCGCATCTCTCGAGTCTAAAAATCTAAGTGAGTGACTGATGTGGACTTGGTTCTCGAGGTGAGATTTTGCGTAGAAACCGTACCCATAAACTCCACTGGCGCGGTTTGACTTCTCGAGCCGCAGCAAAGGCTTCGGCTTTGTCTAAACAATCTTCAATTACAGCATCATGGATTGGGCGTATTAACCACCAAAGCCAGATGGCGCTGCCAATGGCTTGACAATTGATTTCGTGGGTCATGATGTTGTTTGCATCTAAGGTCAGTTTATGCCAACCATCAAAGCCCTTTGGCGCAGTAAACCGAAAGGTAATACTTTGACCTTTGGTGTAGGCTTCGATGTCATAGCGAATTGAACCATGTCCACCGCGTGAACCTAGATGCAATCCTTTGGGAAATTCCATTGGCATCCAGCGCTCATGCGCCCAGAGAATATCGTGGCTCGAGGAGAGTTGGTCTATCAGTTGCCCATTTTTTGGATTGCTTGCCAATTGCCTTGAATGAACATTACGAACCTTTAGGCTGTCCGGCTCGAGATTCGCCCAGATTTGCTGCATTCCCAGTAGGTGAATTCCAGCCATGCCAAGCGCAATCAAGGATGATATAACCACAAATGAATCTAAGGGCATGAAAATTCCTACTAAAAACGGTAATGCCCCACGCAGTACCAAAATTCCAGCCATCACGATTAAGGCAGTTCGGGTTAGAAATAAGCGCTTAATCACTCGAGCGCCAGACAAGGCGTACAAACCCCAAAGAAAAAAGACCAGCACAATAAAACTGGTGACAATGGCAGGCACAACAATACCTTGCTCGGCTTCGCGGGCAAATTGTTCACCAGCCCCAAAGTACCGATACGCGGGTGCGCCAGCCAAAATAATATAGATGTGTAGTAGCGCAATACAAAAGTACAAAAACGCGGCGATTTTAAGAAAGATATTTTTCATGATTGACCTCGGTCTGTAATGCAGTTTTGAGAATTTTTTTAACATGGATTTTTCTCTGCTCTAGGAATTGCAAGCTGCTTGGCTCGAGACCCATTGGTTCGGCTAGGGTTTGCCCGTACATCAGATGGGCATTGCAGATTCCAATGATGCTTAAGACCAATTGACGTTGGTCTTCGTGTTCAAAGGTACTGCCAGTCACAGTCATCATCACCGATTGCATAATTTGCGTAATGCTCAGCCAGTGGGCTTGAACTTCGAGCATTAAGCGGTTCTGCTCGAGTGCAATCCAGTGCATCAAACGCAAGAATTCTGGGTTGTGATGGTGAAAGTCCATATAGGCATCAGTGAAGACTTCGATTAAACGGTTGGGGCTTGGGTTTGTGCCAGCCCGTTCTAAGGCGTTCGGAATGATTTGCTGAGATTTGACAAGAATAGCTTCAAGCACGGCTTTGTATAAATCTTCTTTGCTGCCAAAAAAATAAGCTGGTGTACCCCTTGCCAGTCCTGCGGCACTGGCAATATCACCAATGCTGGTGGCGTTAAAGCCTTTGGCACAAAAGAGTTCGGTGGCGGCGTTAAGAATCGCGGTCTTGCTGCGTTCTGAATCTCGAGTGGGCGTTATCGGTTCGGACATCAATCACCTCTTTTACTGAATGAACGTTCAGCTAGTAAGATAGTCCTTTGTGGAAAGTAGCACAAGCCTAAAAGTCCCGAACCAGAAAACCCTCACAAAACAAAGGAAAGATGTACAATACAGCCCATGAATCGCGTTTTACTTGGGGTCAGAGGACTGGTTACAGAAGAGGCAGCCGAAAAAGTCATGGTTGCCCTTAAAGCAATCGCTGCTGTTAGCGAAGTCAACAATCCTCACCCCGGACAAATCGAAGTCAGTTTTGACCCAACCCAAGCCACGGTTATGGACTTACTCAGGGCAGTGCGCGGTGTTGGATACTTGGCTGGAATGCTCTAATGCTTGGCTACATTGGAGTCTATACGGCTCGGCTCGAGATGCCTTGGGTCAGTAACCTCAAAGAAAAACGCGCCCTGATTCGCCCAGTCACCGAACGCCTCAAAGCCAGATTCCCTGTTTCGGTGGCTAGGTTAGACGGCTTAGACAGCCACGATTGGGAAATTATTGGCGTGGTCAGCATTTCCCACGATGCCACCTGGCTAGATGGTGTGCTGCAAGATGTCTCGAGTTTTATTGTTGCAAATGGCGAATACACTGTAAGAGACGAAACTTTTGAAGTCTTAGAGCTAGAAAACTAAAGTTTAGCTTAAGTTCAAATAAAGGTAACTTAAATCTGGTCTCATGCCAAAACACAAATCTCGAGTACGATAGAGGCGTGAAAAAGATTCTTATTGGCATTGGGCTAACCGCACTTCTTGCAGGGTGTTTGGACACGGGTTTAGTTTATGTGGACGCATTCAAAATTAAATTTACCAGTGAGTACCGAACCAATGGTGGTAAGTCTTATATTTGCGATAACAAAGAGACAGTTGTTTTTATTCAGTTTGATGCTGAAGAAAGACAACCCGGCGCACTGACACGTTTCAAAGGGACTTTATCGGGAAATATCACAGGAAAGTACACCATTCCAGCCGGTGATATTCTGGTTTCAAATGTCAATCAGTATGAAAAAACGGGCAATACCTATAAATATGTTGTCAATATTGCGCCAAGATCAGCCCCACTTAACTCGCGTGTCCTGCCACAAGCCCTTGTTGTTGTTCCAGTTCAAAAACCATTGCCCGCCAACCCAAACGTTATTGGGACAAGCGAATTATCATTGGCAATTTTTGATTCAGCAGGATCATCATCAAGCGGTTCGTTTGGCGATAAAATTGATGTGATTAACAACTGTAATTGAAGACTTGAACTTCTTTAACGACCCTTGCCTCATCAGGGGTCGTTTTTATTTCTAAGCATTCGGCAGTACCAAATTTGCAGCTATACTCGAGTATCCTATACACATGATTTCCGTCTACTTTGATTATCTCTGCCCATATGCTTGGCGCGGCGTGGAACTTCTGGCTGCCCTCGAGATTCCATTTACCGCACGGCATTACAGCTTAGTTCAGGGGAATCATCCAGATAACGCTGCTTTGCCTCGCAGCGCTCCAAAGTGGTTATTGGTGGAACAAACCATTGGTAGTCAAGCCAATCAGAACTTACCACCGTACTTGGATGTCAATGGCAGTCTCGAGGCATTTTTTGCTTCTCATGCCGCCATGCAGCAAGGCAGTGAGGCTCATTTGCGCTTTGCCCTTGAACTGTTTCGCGCTCGACACAAAGATAAAAAAGAATTAGATGCAGCCACAACCCTCAAAGCGGCTCAAATGGCGGGGCTTGATGTACCTGCTTATCAGACGGCTCGAGCCGACGAACCTTCACGCAAAGCAGAATTGGCACTTGACCTTGAAATTGCTGGTCAGCTTGGGGTTTTTGGTACACCAACGATTCAACTAGAAACTGGCGACATCGCTTATTTTCGTTTTGATGTATTGCCAGAAACAAGGGAAGCCAAACTCGAGACTTGGCAGATTTTTAAGAACACCTTGTTGTCCGATGCCCGTATTGGCACGATTAAACGAGCCAAACCCTAAGGAATCGTCCAAGAATAACTTCCCGATTTCAATTTTGGATCAAAACATACAATTAGTCACAGGGCGGACACGGGGGTCCGCCCCTACCTGACGTATGTTTATGAATTTTGTAGGGACAGACCCCTGTGTCTGTCCTGCTTGGAAATAATGTTTCATCATTTCCAAATCGGGAAGTTATCCTAAACGTGTGTTGACTTGCCAAAAACACCTGCTTTGATACGTTAGACTTATTTTTATGTTGCGTTTGCGTTTGCTCGGAATTCCCGAGCTTCACACTCCCGAGGGGATGGTTAAATTACCCTTGGAGCGCATTTCGTGGTTGCTGACGATTCTGGCAGCCAAAGGCGATTGGCTCAGGCGCGAAGAAATAACCACGTTGCTTTGGTCAGAAGATATTGACCCACTTGGGGCGCAGCAGCGTTTACGGCAACTTTTGTACCGCACCAAACAACTTGGTTTGGGGGCTGGAATACAAGCCGAAACAGGGCGGTTGCGCTGGCTTGGCAGTTCGGATGTCTTGGATTTTAGAACAACCTTGCAGTCTGGGCGTGAACTCGAAGCATTGCAACTGGGATATGGAACTCTGCTCGAGGGGGTTGTGTCGAACGACAGCGAATTTGGGGCGTGGCTGACTTTAGAACGTGAATTTATGGCTGCTCAGTGCCGTGAGATAACCCTGCGCTTAGTAAAATCTTGTTCTGCGCTTGAGGGGCTAGATTTACTCGAGAACTTAGGGGTTTTAGACGAAGTAATTCTGCTTGAATTTATTCGCTTGGCGGGTGCGGCAGGTCTGGTTTCTCGAGCCGAAAAGATGGTGGTGCGTTTTGAACGTGAATTACTCGAGCTTGGTGAAATTCTGTCTGAAGAAATAATCTTGGCGCTTGGGCGGCTGAAAACCAAAGTGATTCCAAAAGTCGCATCTGTACCCACTCGTTTTGTCTTGCCGCAAGCCCTAACCCCACTTTTGGGGCG
>JAYWHB010000584.1:0-2710 GCA_043777915.1 Deinococcales bacterium | reverse complement strand
ATTGCTGCTTGTGGGGTCACATTGCATCCTTTGGAATATCAAATTCAGGTGCATCAGGGTCTGTTCCTTCTAAGAACTCTTCCCAAGTGGTTATTGGCGCACTGAGAATAGCATTTCGGGTTGCTTCGTCTAAATGGGCGTATTGGGCAGCTTCTAAGGCTCGCTCGAGTTCAGCTGTCGAGGGTTGTTCGATACTTAAAAGCAGTGCTTTTGCCAATTCGCCTCGTTCGGCAAATGGTAATTGCAGTGCAGCAGTTTTCATTTCTACGAGGCTCATGTTCGTATTGTGCCACAAGAATTGTTTTTTGCAAATATAGTAATCTAACGGGTACATTACTCGAGAAACCGCCTTGGGTATCGGTCATCTGACTGACCCCACTTTCACCCCAAACCGTTAGAATCAACCCCGATGAAAGTCCCCATGCTGGTTTTGACTTCGGTGCTGTTGTTCGTGGCTATTGTTGTCCTCGATTTATTAACCCCACAACGCTTGGTAGCTGCGATTCTCTTAAACATCCCGATTGCCCTGTCTGGTTTGGTCTTAAAACGCCGTTTTACTTTTGCTTTGGTGCTGATTGCCGTGGCAATGGATGCCGTAGCTGGGCTGATAAATGCCTCCTCAGAAGGTGGTTTTGATTCAATAAGCATATTTAACCGTGTTTTATTAGCCATTTCTTTTATTCTGGTGGGCTTTATGACGGTGCAACTGACCTCTTTCTCGAGCCGTCTCGAAAAAGCCCGTCTCGAGGAAGCCCGCTTGCGCCGTGAGCGTGACCGTGAACGAATTGCCGCCATCGGGCAAGAACCTTCGCTTGAGGCTGCCCTGCATAAAGCTGCCGAGGTTCTAGCGGGGTGTTTTGAGGCTCGAGGGGTGCTGCTCTCGAGTGCTGGAATGAGCCAATTTTCTGCACCCAGAACCGCTTTTCCAGCCACCCAAAGCGCTTGGAGCGTTGGTAGCCCAATTCCTTCGCGCTTACTCGGTGCGCCGCCTAGCCAAACGATACTATGCCAGACCCCGAGCGAATTTGGCTTAAATGCCAATCATGCCCTGATTGCTGGTTTTGAATGGGCAGGTCATGCCCCAATGCTCTTGGCGCTGCTCGAGCCTCAAAGTCAAACTGAGTCGTTGTCATCGTTATTACCGACTTTACGTGATGCTTTAGAACGTGCCGAACTGAGCCAGCGTTTGCAGCGCAACCGCAGTGAACTCGAGCGTCGTGCCGAGGTCATTCGGGATTTGGTCTATGCCTTTAGCCACGACCTCCGCACACCTCTGGTTGCTAACGGGATGAATATGCGTTTGGCACTCGAGGGGGCGTTTGGCGACCTGCCCGAAGCCTATTTACGGACTTTGCACAACGGTATTGAAGCCAACGAGGATTTACTGACCCTTGCCGATTCGTTGTTGGTGCTGGCTAAACTCGAGTCGGAGCAAATTCAGAGTACACCCCAAGCGGTCAATCTCGAGAATGCAGCGCGTTCCAGTGCGGCGCGGTTGCCACAAAGCCATTTTATTTGGCAGATTAGCGGCGAGACGACAGTGCTTGGTAATCCAGCCGATTTACGACGGGTGATTCAGAATTTACTCGAGAATGCTGCTAAGTACAGCCCAGCCAGCAGCCAAATTGAAATTAAACTCGAGCCACACCTAGACGCAGTTCGGCTAGAAGTTTCAGACCGAGGGCAGGGTGTGCCAGTCGAACTCGAGCCGCGCTTATTTGGGCGTTTCTCGAGTGGCAAAGCTGGTGGCGGTACGGGCTTGGGCTTATATTTATCAAAGCGTATTTCCGAAAGCCACGGTGGACGGATTGGTTATCATCCTCGGGTTGGTGGTGGGAGCGTTTTTTGGCTCGAGTTACCCAAAGCAGGTGCAGTATGAGCTACAGCGTGTTTTTAGTCGAAGACCATGCTTTTACCCGAGATGGCTTACGGGTGGCATTGCAACGCGACCCAAATTTACAAGTGGTTGGTGAAGCCCGAAGCGGCGAAGAAGCGCTCGAGCAGTACCCAAACTTTTTAGCCGATGTGGTGGTCATGGACATTGGCTTACCGGGCATAGATGGTATCGAAGCCACCAAACGCTTAAAAACCCTGTATCCAAACCTCAAAGTCGTGATGCTGACCGTTCATCAACTCGAGCAGGAAGTGCTGGCAGCCTTGGCAAGCGGCGCAAATGCGTATTGCCTCAAAAGCACTGACCCCTCGAGTTTACGGTTAGCGGTGCAAGCCGTAGCGATGGGCGGCGCGTACCTCGACCCACAAATTGCCCATGTGGTCTTAAACCGCATTGTGCCAATCAACCAAGACAGTGCGGTTTTATCGCCTCGAGAACTCGAGGTACTGCGCTTAATCGCCGATGGGCTGGGCAACAAAGACATTGCTTTGCGGCTCGAGATTAGCCTCAGTACGGTTAAAACCCATGTCGAAGAAATTTTGCTGCGCTTAAGTGTTTCTGACCGCACTCAAGCCGCCGTTAAAGCCCTGCGGCGCGGCATGATTTAAGTTCGGAATAAAGAAAGTACGCTCGCCGCAACCCATAACCCAACCAAACCACTGATATACCATTGGGTTAGATTTGGCTTTTCATATTCTTCCCGCCGAATTCCTGCCATAAAACCAAACATAGCGAAAAAACCGGTCACAGTTGCACAAGTTAGCAGAACAAGATTCATGCCAAGAGTCTATTTTTTTGGTTCAATACGCACCATCG
>JAYWHB010000583.1:0-7537 GCA_043777915.1 Deinococcales bacterium | reverse complement strand
ACCCAAGCATGGAAACGATGTCGCCACCTGTCGAGGACATGACCAATAAGTTGCGCCAACGTGCCAGTGGGGTAATTGTCACCCTCGAGCCGAGTGCTTCGGTCAGTGGGATTCAGGCTTCATTAGCCGACCTCGACCCGCCGATTGAAACCAAAGCTGCCACAAAATCAAATTTGGCGTTGTTGTTAGAACCTTCCGAAACAGCCCGAAACGTCATGACCACCCAACTCGAGAGCGCTGGTTGGACAGTGGCGGGTTTTGCTTCGGCTCAGGAGATTCAAAATCGTGTTGCCGAAGCGGGTTTATTGGTTTTGCCACTCGAGCCAAGCGGTGGGATAGATGGTTTAGCACTGGCTCGGGATTGGCGGGCATTTGGTACAAAAACCCCAATTGTGATTACCGCCCTAGAATTTAGCGCTGCCCAAGAAACCGATGCCAAAACCCTTGGGGTGGCGTGTGCGCCTAAACCAAGTTGGCGTGATTCGCATTTGACTGAACTCGCAAGGAGCTTGGTGTGATTGAAGCGCGACGAATTTTAATCATCGAAGATAGCCTGCTGATGCGTAACTTATTGGTCGGTTTACTCGACGGGGCTGGTTATGGCGATATTCGGGCGGTTGGGACACTCGAGCAAGGACTGCGCTTATTGGGAATGCGAAGCGAACCCGGCGAGCAATTTAGTCTGATTTTAATGGATAAACTCCTGCCAGACGGCGACGGTATAGATGGTATCCGCGAAATTCGGCAAATTCCGCACTTAACCGAAAAACCAATTATCATGGTCACAGGTTTTGATGACCGCGAAACCCTGCGCGAAGCCTTTGACGCTGGGGCAAGCGACTTTATCAATAAGTCCTTTGATGAAACCGAATTACTGGCTCGAGTCCGCAGCGCCCTGCGTTTAGATGCTGCCATCGAAGCCGCCAAGAGCCGCGAAGCCGATTTGCGGCGTTTAACTAGGGAACTCGAGAAGCTGTCGTACACCGATGGTCTGACCAAAGTGACCAATCGCCGTGGTTTTGATGCTGCTTTAGAAAGGGCTTGGATTGAAAGTTACGAGCAGCGCAAACCTTTAAGTGTGGTGATGCTTGATGTTGATCATTTCAAAAAGTACAACGATGCCCTCGGACACCAACAAGGCGACGAGTGTCTAAAAGCCGTGGCTGCCGCCTTAGAACAGCAAGTCAATGCCAGTGGCGAAGCCCATATGTTAGCTCGCTACGGAGGCGAGGAATTCGCCGCAATTTTACGCACCAATGCCAGCACTGCCCAGTATGTTTCCGAAAAACTTCGCTCGAGTATCCAAGAATTACAATTGGTACACCCCAATTCTACTGTTGGCAGTTTTGTCAGCATCAGTGTTGGTTTAACCACCGTTATTCCAGATGAACGCAGCACGGCATCCGATTTACTGGCGGCGGCTGATTCGGCTTTGTATCAAGCTAAAAATACGGGGCGTAACCGTGTGGTGATGAAGAGTTAGAAGGCAAAAGGCGAAAGGCAAAGGGCAAAAGTAAAAACCCTTTCGCCCTTTGCCCTTTGCCTCGCCTTGCCTTTATGCCCGTAAAGCGTTACCTTAAACCATGTTCTCTTTTTTCAAAAAACGTGAAACCACACCGCAATTTCTCAAATTCGATGGGCAGAATGCCTACCGGGTGCGGATTCGCACTGCTAAACGCGGTGAAATCGTCGAGATTCGCTTTACCCGCAGTGGTGACATCTCGAGTGATGAGGGTGGCTTTTATGTGCGAAAAGGGGTGGTTGGACCAAATAGTTTTGACCGTGCGACGCTCGAGGTTCGTTTTAGCAGTGGCTACAGTAAACCTGTCATCACTGTGGATGGCGGCGAGGCTGTGCCTGTGAACCAATGGGAATGATGTGGAGTCTCGAAACCCAACACTGGGCAAATGGTGCTAAGTTTGTGGCTGGCATAGATGAGGCTGGACGTGGCGCATTGGCAGGACCCGTGTGTGTGGCAGCCGTGATTTTACCGCCAGACCAAAAACCACGTTTTTACCGTGACTCTAAAACCCTTTCCGCCGCTAAGCGCCAACAACTGGCGCTCGAGATTAAACAAGAAGCCTTGGCATGGGCAATCGAATTTGCACCCGCTACCGAAGTAGACCAGTACAATGTGTTACGCGCCACGCACCGCGCCGCCGCTCGAGCCATTGCCCAGTTAAACCCAGTCCCAGATGCCCTGATTACCGATTATCTGAAATTGAAAACCAACTTACCGCTTTTAGCTCCAGCCAAAGCCGACTCGAGCAGTTACAGCGTGGCTGCCGCCAGTATTCTGGCTAAGACGGCTCGAGACGAATACATGATTGAACTTAGCCAACAACACCCAGAGTACGGCTTTGAAGCACACAAAGGATATGGCTCGAGTCAGCATCTTCAAGCCCTCGAACAGTATGGGGTTTTACTCGAGCATCGCAAAACCTTTGCTCCTGTGGCATTGCTGGTACATGGCTTAAACTTTGGGTGATACAAAGCGATAAGATATAGCTATGAAATTTGACTATCGCATCCCAAAAATGAAATTCTTTGGTGTTTACCGAATGTATCTCGAGAAAGCAGAACGCAAAAACCGCAGCAAAGAAGAGGTTGATCAAGTCATCTGCTGGCTGACTGGGTATGACCAATCTGGACTGCAACAACAACTAGACCAACAAAGTGACTTCGAGACATTTTTTGCCCAAGCGCCCAGTATTCACCCCAATAGCTCAAAAATTAAAGGCGTAATCTGTGGGGTTCGGGTCGAAGAAATAGAAAATCCACTGGTGCAGAAAGTGCGATTCTTGGATAAACTGATTGATGAACTCGCAAAGGGCAAAGCCATTGATAAGGTCATGCGTTAAGTGTGTTGGAGTGTAAAGGTCAACTGCTGACTTGTGATTTTGGCAGTATCACAGTAAAAATCGCTCCGCCTTCAGGATGATTTGTGGCACTGACTTTCCCGCCTTGGGCTTCGATTAGGGTTTTGACTATCGCCAGCCCGAGTCCACTGCCACCGTCTTGGCGATTTCGGGTCGTGTCGGTGCGGTACAACCTTTGAAAAACCCGTTCTAAATCGGCTTTGGCAAGCCCCGTCCCGTGGTCACGAATATGTAGCGAAATTTCTTGTTGGCTGGTCCACACTGTGCAATTGATTTCTGTGGCTTCGGCGGTGTGTTTGACGGCATTATCGAGCAAATTATAAAGCACTTGCTGGATTCGCTGGCGGTCAACTCGAACCACAACGGGTGTTCCAGTCACGACAATTGTGCATTTTTTCTGCTCAGTAAGATACGCAAAGGCTTGGGCTGTACTTTGTACCAGTTCGGTAAAATCCAATTCGACAAAATTAAACTCGAGACCGCCCGAATCGCTTAATGAAAGCAGTCGTAAATCGCTAACCAAGCGCACCAGCAAGTCAACTTCTTCACTCAGGCGTAAAATCACTTGTGGTGAGGCTTGGGTAATCCCATCTTGGATATACTCGAGTTCGCCTTTTAGAATGGTCAGTGGGGTGCGTAATTCATGGGCGACATCGGCAACCAATTGTTTATGTTGTTGCTGTTCTTTTTGTATTTGGTCTGCCATTAAGTTAAAAGTCATGCCAAGTTCATGAAGTTCGTCTTGTCCATGACTGGTGTAACGCAAATGGCGTTCGCCACGCAAGTAACGGCGGTTTATTTCGGTCAAAGCTCGGACGGGTTTAACAAGGCGCGAAGCTAGAAAAGCCCCAATCATAAAGGCAAAACCAAGGGCAATAATCGTTGCGCCAATCTGTGAGGCTTGCAGACTTTTGAGTAATCGTTCTGCGCCTCGTGGCGTTTCAGCTTGTGGGAAAATCTGTGGCAGGATAGACCCAGTGTCAGAAATCGGAGCTAGGCGAATCCGCCCTCGAGCCGCTTGTTCACTCAGCCAAGAAGTCATAAAAGCAGCAATAAATGCCACCACCACAAAAGCCAGTACGAAACGCGGAAAGAGCCTCATACTTAATTCTCGCCGCCAGTCAAGCGGTAGCCAACGCCCCGCACAGTTTGCAATAAATCACCACAAGTTCCCATGCGGGAACGCAAATTGCGAATATGGGTGTCTATGGTGCGTTCATCCAAGTTGTTAATGCTGATTCCGTCCAGCAACTCGAGCCGACTAAACACCCGTCCGGGGCGACTGGCAAGCACCGCCAGTATATGAAAATGGGTTCGGGTCAGTTGTAATTCGGTACTGCCACAAACCGCAACAAAAGATTCCAAATCTAAGCTGAGGTCTGCCACTTGGACTCGAGGGCGTTCTTTGGGGGCAGTTTTAGCGACTCTGCGTAAAACAGTTTTGACCCGCAGCAGCACTTCTCGAGGACTAAACGGCTTAATGATGTAATCGTCCGCCCCAAATTCTAAGCCCAGCAAGCGGTCTATTTCTTCGACTTTGGCACTTAGGATAAGAACAGGAATATCAGATTCATGACGAATGGTTTTCAGTACCTCGAGACCATCTGGGGCGGGAATCATGATGTCTAATAAAATCAGTTGTGGACGGGCTGCCCGCCAAAGCTCGAGCGCTCGCTTCCCAGAACCCGCCCGTTCGGTTCTGTAGCCAGCCGTTTGCAAACCACGCTCGAGAAGGTCGGCAATACGCGGTTCGTCTTCGACAATTAAAATCAGTTCTGATGTGTTCAAGCGGACATCACACCTTAGTTTATCACGCGCTCGAGAAACCAAATACTGCCCATAAAAACAGCGCTCAGGGTTGCCAGTAACGAAGCGGTTTTTACACTGCGCCCACCAAACATTTTTTGCAGCAAAGTAAGTCCAACAATAGCCAGCCCTGCCACACCAACTTGGGCAATTTCAATGCCTAAGTTAAACCCAAGCAGTGTTGCGCCTTGCTGCGTTGGATTGATGCCCAGTGATGCCAGAGCGCCACCCAAGCCAAGCCCATGAATTAACGAGCAGCCAAAAACCAAACCATACCGCAGTTCTCGAGCCGATGACACTGTACTCGAGCGGGTTAAGTCGTACAAGGCTAAACCAATAATGGTTGCGGCAATCGCGGGTTCGACAATGTTTTCTGGGAACGTGATTCCACTGTAGACCACGGTCATCAGGCTAATCGCATGACCAACTGTAAAAATACTCAGGGTGGTCAAGAGTTTTTTCCAACCCCAACCGGCTGAAACCACCACCAGCAAAAACAAAAGATGATCCAGTCCACCAAGTACATGTTCAATGCCGTGTTGTAAAAATGAGGCAAAAACATTCAGTGTAGATTCGTACAGTTTTCCTTGTGGATGCTCTGGAGTCAGCATCAGCAGTTGTTCATCTTTGAGATTCTTGGTGATGGTTAGCCCTAAAGATTGCTCGGTTTCTTTTTTGCCCCATAATTTGGCTTCAAACGATAAGGGTTTATTTGGGTCTGTCAGCGCAAACCGACCCATGACAATCAATTGATCGGCGGGTTGACCTTCTTTTGAATCTTTTGGCGAAAGGGTCAGCATCAGCCCCTCGAGTGGACGAACGCCATCAGAATCGCTTAAGTACAAACCTGCCTGAATTTGCTGCTGAATGCTTTTGGTGTGAAGACTGAGTTCTCGAGCCGATAATAAACCATCGCTGTCATCATCTACCTTCTCGAGTGATGATGTGGGAATCGAAACCAGTAAGTACGCGCCATTCCCAGATAAATTCAGTGTGCCTTTTTGGGCAACCATCAAATGCGCCAAAGCCGTGTTGAATAGCCCTATTGTCAAGAGCAGGGCAAACAGTGCCGTTTTCATGCGTTACCGCCCCGGAGGTGGTGCTTGGGTACTCGAGACGGCAACTTTGCCTTTGACGCAACGCTGCAAGAATGGGTAGGTATCGGTAGCGTAATAGTGATATGTGCCATTGGGGAATTCTGGGGTCACACCCGTCCGCCCGTTGCACTCGTCGAGTTCGCTTAGACCCGCCACGTACTCCCAGTCGTTCTTAAATGTACCCATGGCATACAAGCTGGTGGCAGGGCGGTTGGCATCGGGTGTGGCTTTGGTGCGGTAACTGCCCGTCATGACTTTAATGGCAGATGTGGCATCGGTGGCGGTTGTGTACCCATAACGCGCATAAATTGGGAAACCATCGGCAGCCCAACCAACCAGCGTCATGGCTTGACCTTTGCCCAGTTTGGTTAAATAACCTTCTGGCATCCCGTGATAATGATATTCGCCGCTTGGTTGAACATGAGCCGTGTTACTGTCTGTGCCAAAGTTAAAAGCTGTTCCACCAAGAGCTTCCATTCGCCATTGCCCGACATTGCCATTTAGGGTGCAGTTACTACCGCTATCGTTACAACTGCCGCCTGTGTCTGGGTCGAGTTTGACACCATTTAAGATATAACCCACTGCCCCTCGAGGACCGCCCAAGGTGGTGGACATACTGGTTTTCTCTGGCGCTAAGGTGTAAGTCGCCGCAACATTTTGTGCCGATATTCTGTTGGGATTGTTGGCATTGGGGAATGTGCCAACGACATGATCCGGAATTCCATTGGCGGTTAAAACCCTTGAAGTTGCTGTACAAGACCATTTGACGGTACTGGTTGCATTGACCGAAGCGCTATTATTAAAAACGCTTTGGGTATAGTCACATAACACGCCTGCCATTCCAGTGGTTGCTGTTGTTGCCGTCCCTGCTGGGGTACAAGCGATTAACGCCAGGGCTGCCATTCCACCTAATTTATAGAACCGATTCATAAAACCTCCTGCCTTCAGGCTGAATATCCTTTAGGTATGAAGACAATACAAAGACATGTGTGCAAGTACGCCTAAAGAAATATGCAAATTCAAAGAAGAACTTGGGCAGTACACCAAACCCAAAGACCTATGCCAAACCCGCATAATTGTACTAGACTCGAGTCTCATGTCCATCGAACTGTTGGTTTTAGGTGACTCTGGTAACGACAACGCCGCTTTGGTGCGAATTGACACTGGGCAGGCGATTCACCGTTTACTCTTTGACTGCGGACAAGACACCTTAAATTCTCTCGAGTACAACGAAATTCTGAGTCTTGACCACTTGTTCTTCTCGCATTTGCACATGGATCATATTGCGGGTTTCGATGCGTTTTTTCGTGGCTTATACGCCCGAACCCATAAACCTAATTCAATTTGGGGTCCAGACCAAACGGCTCGGATTTTACAGCACCGTTTTTGTGGCACACTCTGGAATTTGCACGAGGGCATGAACGCCACATGGTTGGTGCATGACGTTCTCGAGGAATACATTCGCACTTACCGTTATGAACTGTCAGAAGCCTTTGAAAATGCCTATTTAGAACCCAAGAAACCACGTTCCAAATATATTCTCGAGCATCCAGATTACAGTGTAGAAACAATTATTCTTGACCACCGCACCCCAAGTCTTGCCTATGTGGTACGAGAAAAAGACCGAATCAATCTCGAGCCAGAAAAACTCAAAGCCCTTGGTTTAGAAGCTGGTGCTTGGGTACGAGACCTCAAAAATTTGGAACTCCAAAAAGAAACGTTGAACATTAACGGTAAAATCTATCCACTTGAGGC
>JAYWHB010000582.1:0-2721 GCA_043777915.1 Deinococcales bacterium | reverse complement strand
TTTTGCGCCCCGTAAAAGCAAAATTTCTTTGTACTTAACAGGCGCAATTCAAGCGACCCCAGACCTGCTTGCCCAACTTGGGAAATACACCAGCGCCGCATCTTGCCTGTATATCAAGCACTTAAGCGATGTCAATGAAGATGTTCTCAAGGAATTATTAAGCACCACTGTTTCACGGCTGACCAAAAGCTAACTTCACTTTGGAAAAACTGTTAAATTCAATGCCGCCAGTGAAGCATAGCTAACCCGCCAAGCCGAAGCGTTATTGCTCGAGAGCGATAATACCCCAGTGCGCTTCTGCACCCCCGAAGTCAGATTCAAAGTCAGATTAACAACCACACTGGCAGAATTGCCTGAAATTGTGGTCTTGCCAAAACTAAGCTGGAATCCCCGCACGGCTTTACTCGAGACCAGTGCTGCTAAACCACTTGGCGCATCAGCAATAAATTTAGCCGTCCAAGCAGGATTGCCGCACTGCATCCCCTCAAAAACTTGACGCACTGCATTTTGGGCATTGCTGGCATTCTGAGCGGGCGTAACCTTATCACCTGCCGAAACGATGTTGATGGCTTCGACTGCCCAATGACAGGGCGGCACATCCACATAAGCTGTTTGGGCTTTTGCCAAACTAACTAGCCCAATCGCCGCACCAACAATAACCAAAGGGATTTTCATTTTCAAAGTCTAGCAGAGCAAAATGAATCTGCCTGTAAGAAACCATCCAATTATTTGCTAGACTAGGCTACATGGAACGAAAAATTAGGGTCTTAATCGCCAAACCGGGCTTAGATGGGCATGATCGTGGTGCAAAAGTGATTGCTCGGGCGCTACGTGACGCTGGGATGGAAGTGATTTACACTGGTTTGCGCCAAACCTCAGAAATGATTGTCAATGCTGCCGTGCAAGAAGATGTGGATGCGATTGGATTATCGGTCTTGAGTGGCGCTCATATGCACTATTTCAGAGAAATCCGCGCTATGCTCGAGACACGCCAAGCTACCGACATTTTACTTTTTGGCGGCGGTATTATTCCAGACCAAGACTTGCCAAAACTCGAGGAGCTTGGCGTGGACGGCTTATTTACGCCCGGCACAAGTACCCAAGATGTGGTGGCTTTTCTCGAGACCAAAGTACCGCCACGCTGGACAAAGCTCTAAAACTACTTAACTCGAGACCGATTAGCAAATAATTAAACCAGCGTTAAAATAGAGTCCGTATACAAAACACCTTGCTAAGTGCCATAATCGCAGGTGGGTACACCCCGAATTTCTAGGAGGAATTATGAAGAAAGCAATGGCATTAAGTGCAGTTGCCGCAATGCTCGCATTCGGCTTCACAACCGCACAACAACCAATCCGTGTAGGAATGGCGTTCGACGCAGGCGGAAAGAACGACAAGAGCTTTAACCAAAGCGCATTTGAAGGCGCAACTCGTGCCGCCAAACAATTTGGCGTTGAAGTCAAGGACTTTGAACCATCTGACCCTAGCCAAGTCGGTTCTGGTATTCGTGCCTTTGCCGAAGCTGGCTTTGACTTGGTAATCGGCGTGGGCTTTGCCAACCAACCAAGCATCACCAAGACCGCCGCCGAATTCAAAGACACCAAATTTGCTGTGATTGACGACGTACCAACTGGCGACAACACCAGTGGCGCAGTCTTCCGCGAACACGAAGGCAGCTTCTTGGTCGGGTACATTGCTGGTAAAACCAGCAGCACTGGCGTAATTGGCTTTGTTGGCGGAATGCAAATTCCGTTAATTCGCAAGTTCTACGCTGGCTTTAACGCTGGTGTCAAAGCCGCTTGCCCAACTTGCACAACCATCGAGAACTACACTGGCACAACCCCAGAAGCCTGGAACAACCCAACTAAAGCGCGTGAAATTGCGGCTGCCCAAGGTGCAAAAGGCGCAGATATTATTTACGCTGCGGCTGGCGGTTCGGGTGCTGGTGCGCTTAAATACGTGATGGACACCAAGTGTATCAGTGGCACAAAACCACCGGCTGGCATTAAACTCAAACCCGCCTTGGCTGGACTTCGCAGCGTTGCCAAACCAAAAGACTACAGCGCCAAGTGCAAAACCACTGACCGCCCAATGTTCTTTATTGGTGTAGACAGCAACCAAAACTACTTAGGCGATTCCGACAAAGACCCAAAGACCATGAACTACGTCTTGACCAGCATGTTAAAGCGCGTTGACTTGGCAGTCTTTAACATGATTCGCGGCATTGCCCAGAATCGTCCTTGGATTAAAGGCGCTCAAGAATTTGGCTTGGACAACAGTGGTGTTGGTTATGCTCTTGACCAATACAACGAAGCCCTGATTTCGGCTGACACGATCAAAGGTGTGGAATCCGCTAAAGCACGTATTATCAACGGTCAACTCGACGTTGCTGATAAATAAATTTTAGCCCCTTGAACCGTACCCTGACTTGGGGTGCGGTTTTTTTATGATTCTTCTTTGTGTTCTTTGCCAAGGGCTTTTTGCACTTCGAGTGCTGCCCGTTCGCCAGCTTCAATCGCCCCTTCAACATAGCCGTAATACCAAACGGCGGTTTCTGTTCCAGCGAAGTGAATCCTGCCAATTGGATCGCGCAGTTCTTCAAAGCCGTTGGTCATCACCCCGGGCGGGGCGTAACATTGGTAGCCACCGCCAATAAACGGTTCGGTCATCCAGTCATGGTCAAAGTAATCTCGAGGGTAGAGCGCTTCGTCGCCGTAAATC
>JAYWHB010000581.1:0-7549 GCA_043777915.1 Deinococcales bacterium | reverse complement strand
GACCAAAGTAACGTTACTTTGGTCATGTGAACAAGGTAACTCGGAGATTAGTAATTGATGTGTAACACTACTGCATCAGCCTGACCAGTCTTCGCAGTGCTGAAAACCATTTTTGGGGGTACAACAATGAAATTCTGGTCTCGAGCAGTAAGAATTCTTTTGGCAACAGTGGTTGCCACCCAAGGCGCAGCGTTTATACCAGCCATGGCAGCCAGCCAAAGCAAACGCTTGGCGGTCAAAGCAATCGGCATAGAGGAGCTAAAAAGCGAGTTTGGTGCAGGTGGCGGTGGTGGCGGTGGAGACCCAGACCCAGGTTGCGGCAGTAGTGGTGGTGCAAGACCACAAAGTATATGCAAGACATACGACCCGCCGCCTCCACCTATAGAAATAGTGAGACCATCACCCTGCAATTATGATCTTGATCAAGATGGAGCTTGTGATTGGTTTGATATGGGTAGGGCAACTCCCTTTGCTTCAGCATCAACACCATATCCGAGTCTTGTAGACACTTCTGACTGGGCGGCTTGTTCACAACAAGAAACTTGTAGGGATTTGTCGGTCAGCGTTAGCGGTTCACGTACGTTTAGTATAGGGGTTGACGCATCAGGTGGAGGTGATGTTGGTAAAATTGCCTTAGCTTTAGGCGTTACTGGACAATGGAGTTGGACTACAGAATTTAGCCAAACACATTCTGAACCTGTGAACAGAGGATTTCGTTTTCGTATTGAAGCATGGAAAATTAGATACCAAGTTTCAGGATTTCATGAAGTCCCGCTTTCTGATTACAACACTTATACAACGGGTACAACAAGCTGGGTTAATCCTTGGTCTGGTTGGCGAGACGAACGCGGTGTAACATGGGTTACAGTTGTTGGAGCTTGCCCAACTCCAAATTGCCAATTCAGATAAAGTAAAGCTGGAGTCTAAGTCTAAATTTTAGACTTAGACTCTTAGGTGAATCTATGACAAAGAATGTTTTTATTTTACTCGTGGCGCTCATTACTTCGTGCAAAGAAAATAGTGTCTCTGAGACTAAGATGGTGGACGTATATACAAAAATACATCTCAACAAATTATATTTTAATAAAATTTTAAGCAAATACGAAGGCTACAAAATTCGTTTTTTGGTGAATGAATTTGAAGGGGAAAATTATTATTTAGATATTACAGATTGCGAAAAACCGAAATGCGAAAGTTTGAATTTAAACATAATGCAAAAACCATCGGTGTATTTTGAAAATAATTCTGTCGACATAATTAAACTAGGTGAAAATTCTTTTGTAAAAAGTAATAATCAGTACAGCAAGTATTTTATTGCTAGAAAAAAAAATAGAAAAATAGAATTTAGGCTTATTGTTCTGGGATTAAATGAAAGAAAAGATTATAATGTCGTCCAATACTCTAGTAGTATTTTTGAATTAGAAAAGATTGATAAATCGATTATCTTTTGTGTATTTTTTGTTGAAAAAAATAGAAGAATAAATTTAATAACAAAGACAGAAAAGGTAAATTGTGATTAAGCGTTTTTTGATAGCAATAAATTTGATATTTTCTACCATTTCTTTATCTGCTTCTTATGTTGAGTTAGAAAAATCACTCGAAAGCAATTTTCAAGCTTCACAGTTCAATTTTCAAAACCAAGACCAAGCCCTCACAGGTCTCGAGAATGCCAACTCAGCGTACCTTCCACGAATTACCTTAGCCCAATCCCTCACATCTACTGCTTTCCAAACCCCTAGCCTCCAAGTCTCGGTTTCTGCATCTTGGAATCTGCTGGATAGCAAACGCGCTTTGCAGTCGCGCTTAGCAGAACTGCAAATACAATTTGCGAATCTCGAGAAAACCCTCGAGAAATCTGGTACTTTACTGAACTTGCGCCAATACGTCCAAGCCCTAAACACCTACGAGCTTGGTATTACTTTACTGCGGAATCTCGAGTCAGACGTTAAAAAACAACGCCCGCTTTGGACGGTGGAAACCCCAGCCAAACAATTTGCGCCCAACGAAATTGATGTCTACCTTAAATTTCTCGAGTTTATAGACACCCGTAAATCCCTCGAGACCCAAGCCGAACGCTTGCGTAAACAAATTGCCAAATGGACTAAATTACCAATGTCCGAATTAGCCGAAGGTAAAATCCAATTCCCCGGCGACCCCGTGCTTTCTGGTGCGGTGGTGGTCAGCACCTGTGTAGACCAAAGCGCCAATATGCAGCGTGCTAAGTTGCGTCTCGAGCAAGAAAAAGTTTTTGAGGCACTGCGTAATGATGCCTCGCCAACGCTTACCGTCAATGGTCAATTGGCAGCGACCACTGCACCAGCCACGGGTCAGTCTGGTTTCTCGGGTCAAATTGGAATTACACTTAATATCCCCATTCCACCCAATGCGCCCGTAACTGGTGGGGTACAAGCCACCGTTTCTAACACTGGGGCTTCGCAATCTGCCAATTTAAGCTTCCCAAATGCTTTTCGGCAATCCGACCCGCAAGGGGTGTACTGGGCAACCAAGAACCTCGAGGATACAAAGGAATCTACCCAAGAAGGTCTCGAGGATGCGCTTCGGTCTCGAGAAGGTTTAATCGCCAGTGTCTTGTTAGCAAAACAGCGTCTCGAGTGGGGCGAACGTTCACTGCGCGATTCGGCAAATGCGGATGCCTTGGTCAAACTAAATGCACGGTTTGCCTTGATGGGCTTAAAAATTCGTGGGGCGTATGACCACTTAAATTTGCAATTGAGTACGCTGACTTTGGCGAACACTTGCAACTTAAAATTCTCGTACAACCCTAGGGATACGGTTTTTGGAGTGAAACCATGAGGAGAATAAAATGCTAAGAACAATTATTGTGGCTATGGTGGCGGGTTGTATCGGTGCGGTTATTGGGGTCTCGAGTGTCCAAGCTGTACCGCAAGCCATTCGCCTTGGGTATGTGACCGTGCCAGAGGTGATTAAGGCTACGCCTGCCGGTGGGAACTTAAAGAAAATCGAGGATGCCAGAAATAAAGAAGTTAAACCGATAGCCGACAAAATTAAGCTGTTGCAACCCAAAATGCGTTCGGGTAGTGCGACTTTTGAAGAACGTGACCAATGGGATAAGTTGTCTAAGCAGTACGCCGCCATTGCTAAAAAGTACGATTTACAGTTTCAAAAAGTCTTGCAACCATTTGATAAAAAACTGCTGACCAGCATTAAGAACTCTGCCAATAAACAAGGCTTTAGTTTAATTGTGGACGGCATTATTGCCACCGATTCTGGCTTGTTGTTGTATGCCAATCAGGATGCTGCCAACATTACCAAAGATGTGATTACCGAGTTCAAGAAATTAAAATGAAACAGGCAGCAAAAGGCGAAGGGCGAAAGGCGAAAGGCAAAGGGAAAAGGCTAGAAGGTGTCTCGAGATTCGTATTTTTGGCTCGAGGTTTGCCGTTTGTGCTGGCTTTATTGCTTTGGTTTGGGGCGTTGTTTGTGCCGACTTTTGCAGCTATTCGCGGTACGCCTCCCGCCCTACCCGAGCGTTTTTCTGGCTTGAATCGGATTGCTTTGGGTTGGAACGACATCAAACGCCAAGAAAAAGACAATACTTGTGGTTTAGCGGTGTTGTCGTTGTTGCTGGCTTGGGCTGGTGTGGACATTTCCGAGGCGACGCTGGCTAAACAAGTCAAACTTACACCTCAAGGAATCAGTTTATTTGATTGGCAGGAATTGGCTAAAAAACATGGGGTACAAGGCACTTGGTTTCGGGTTGCACCGCAGTCCCTAGCAGAGATGCCGTTGCCTCTGGTGGCGCAAATCAAAGACCCAAATGGGCATTTTGTGCTGGTGCAAAGAATTTATAACGATTATGTGCTGCTTTCAGACCCGAATGCTGGTTTGGTGCTGTACACCCTGCCCGAATTTTTACGGGTTTGGACGGGGCGTTCTTTTGTCTTGAAGGGCGTATGACAAGAACATTACCAGTATCTCTAAATTTTCCTCGAGTTCCAGCGTGGGCTTTGGCGTTGCTTTCAAGTGTGCTGCTAAGTGTGGCGTTACGTCCGATTGGCACGGGTGCTTTGGCTTTGGTTGCTTTAGTTCCATTGTTATTTGCCCTTAAAAGCGAAACTCAGCTTTGGCGAGCCAGCTTCTACACCTATCTTGTGGCGGTGGGTGGAATTTGGGTGGCAATAGAGGGTTTAGCCATCGAGTACCCGTGGGTTTTTATGATTGGTGTTTTTGGTTATGCACTGGCATTTGCCTTTGTTGGTGCTGCCGTGGTCTGGTTTAAGCGTTTTTGGGGTTCTCGAGTCATTTTATTATTCCCAGTTATCTGGGTTGCCCTTGAGTTTTTAATTAGCCAGCCAGCCCTACTAGGCAGTTGGGCAAATCCTATTATGGCGATTGGCTACACCCAATTTGATACTCCACTTTTGCAAACTGCCAAGTGGAGTGGCGTGACTGGAACGAGTTTTTTGGTGATGTGCTTAAATGCGGCTCTGGCTTTTGGCTTACTCGAGTTCAGGCGGGTTCAGTCTTGGCTACCTTTTCTTGGGGTTCTACTGGTCTCGAGTTTGGCTGCTTTTATGCCTCTGAATTCGAGTACACCTATTGGGCAATCGTTTCGGGTGGGAATTGCACAGGGGTACATTCCAACCCTCGAGTATGCCGTTGCTGATTTTGACAGTGGCACTCAGGCTTTGATTATCCAGCGTTATAAGTTGCTGATAGCACAATTGGTTAAAGAGGGCGCTCAGTTGGTGGTGCTGCCTGAAACGGCTTTTGGTGGTTGGTTTAGCAATTTTGAACAGAACCAAGTTTTACAAGAGGCGCTGCGGGATGTTTCGCTGGCGCTGGTTGGGGTTAAAACTGCCTATATCACCGATTCTGGGCGTGAAGGTCGCAATGCGATTCTCGAGTTTCAACGTGAGGCTGGGCGTTTACGCGAAGTTTATGCTAAACAAATTCCGATTCCATTAACCGAAGCAGGTTTTACCAAGGGGCAGAATGTTGGACTGGTGCGTTTGGGTGGTGTGGTTTTCGGGCTGGGTATCTGTTGGGAAAATACTTTTCCGAGTTTAGCGAGAGCCTCGGTGCTGGGTGGGGCAGAAGTTTTGGTCTACCAGAACAGTTTAATTTGGGCAGGGGCAACTGCTACACCGATTTTACATCAACGTATCAGTGCTTTTCGGGCAGTAGAAACAGGTCGGATGGTGATTCATGCGACTGGTGGCGGCTCGAGTGCGATTATAGAAGCCAACGGGCGATTGCTAAAAATTGCTCCTCAGACCCTCGAAACAACCTTACTGAGTTTAGTGCAAGCCAGAACGGGTTTAACGCCTTTTGTACAGTTTGGTGATTGGCTTGGGTTACTGTCTGTGGTTATCTTGGGTATCTTTTCTTTGCTTAGGCTTAAATGACCAACATGAGCCAGCATCTCAAAGGTTTTTTTAAGCTGCGCGTCATTCTTGAGTGGTGGATTTTGATTAAGCCTCGAGCAGCGTTTCTAAATCCACCAGACCAATTTTTAGGGCGTACAAGGCGGCTTGGGTTCTCGAGCGCAGCCCCAGTTTAGACAGTAAATTCGAGACATGGGTTTTTACGGTGCGCTCCTCGATACTAAATTCTCGAGCAATTAACTTGTTGGCGTAGCCCTTAGCAATTAAGCGCAGTGTCTCGGTTTCTCGGGGGGTTAAAGATTCGGACTTGTCTGGGGTTTGCACTTCACGCATTAAGCGCTTGGCGGCTTCGGGTGATAAGCGCACCTCACCACGTCCAGCCGCATGAATCGCCTCAACCAATTCGTCGGCATTGGTGTCTTTGAGTAAATAACCCATTGCCCCAGCTTGCATTGCACTCATCACTTTGGCATCCTCAAGAACACTGGTTACAGCAATCACTTCGACTTCGGGGAATTGAGTCTTGATTTCTCTGATTGCCGTAATTCCATCCATGACGGGCATCAGTAAGTCCATCAGCACCACATCGGGCATTAAACGCCCAACCATCTCGAGGGCAACCGCACCATTGTTGGCTTCGCCAATCACCTCGAGTTTATCGTCAAGCGCCAAAAACATCTTTAAGCCCTGACGTACAACACTGTGGTCATCGCAAAGCAGTAAACGGGTTCGTTCCATAAAAAGAGTATCGCATAACTAAACGGGTGTTACATCCGACCAAAGGAGTGTTACATCCGACCAAAGGAGTGTTACATCCGACCAAAGGAGTGTTACATCCGACCAAAGTACAAGTTTCAACATGGTAATTTGAGTTGTGAACGTTGCCTTAAAAGAATGGGATGTGCAAACTCGAGCGCTCGAATTGGGACGTGTGGCGTTGCTGATGCGTAAAGGCGGGATTGTCGAACAACGCGGCGAATTTAGCGTCGAGCATCAGAAATTTTGGTTCTACAAAACGTTTTTGCATCAAAACGCAGCCGAGTTACGCCCTGAATTTCAGGATTTATTGCGTGAAAATCCCAATGCGGGTGGTGTTGAACTGTCCTCTTTTGCCGTGGTCGAAAAAACTTGGAAACTCGAAGATTTAGCAATTATTCGTCAACTCGAGACGTACAATGCCCTCAGTGCTGATGCGTTGGAGCGCAAATTTCATTACCGCAATAAACCCTTTGTTCATGCGCTCTTACTACGGGTCTACACCTGCGACCCCGTACACATTCTCGAGACCCCAGAGTACGCGGGTTGTGTTTCTTGGGTGCAGCTTGAACAAAACATCGAAGCCCGTAATGCCCAACCTGTCCTCTCTGACCAAGATTTTACGCAGTTCAAAACGCAACTCGAGGCAGGGCTATGAGTTACTTAATCGCTGGTCATGCCGCCAATTTAACCTTGCGGGTTTTTGCGGCGGACACAACCCAATTGGTGGCTTCGGCTCGAGCCAGTCATGACTTGAGTGCCACTGCCACGGCAGCGCTTGGGCGTTCTTTAACGGGGGCGCTGTTGTTAAGCCAAGTGCTTTCTAAACGCGATACTGACCGTGTGACCTTACGCATCCAAGGGGATGGTGCAATTGGCTACATTGTCGCCGAGGGCGGACGTGACGGAGCAGCCAGAGGTTACGTCAAATACCCAGAAGCCGACTTGCCACCTCGAGTCTCAGATGGCAAACTCGATGTTGGCGGTCTGGTCGGTAAAAATGGGGAATTTGCAGTGATGCGCTTACTCGAGAACACCGAACCATACACGGGCAGTGTGCCACTGGTCTCGGGTGAAATTGCTGATGACTTGGCTGCTTATTTGTTGCAATCCGAGCAAATCCCCAGTGCGGTGCTGCTTGGGGTACATCTTGACCTAAGCGGTGTGACTCAGGCTGGCGGCATTCTGATTCAAGCCATGCCCAATGTGCCAGACCACGTGCTGAATCGCCTCGAGCAGAACATTGCGGGTCTTGGGCAACTGACCACAGCGATGCGAAATGGTGGTTTGCTGAATGCTGTACAGAATGTTCTGAACGGCTTAAACCTCGAGTTACATGAGGATGCCCTAGCCCTCGAGTGGAAATGTCGGTGCAGTATTGAGCGCTCAATTGCCAGTCTGGTGTACTTTTCAAAAACCGAGCG
>JAYWHB010000580.1:0-2724 GCA_043777915.1 Deinococcales bacterium | reverse complement strand
CTAGGTTATGCGATGTTTCTTCAAGTACATTTTTGAGTTGTTGAACCGAAGCATTACTTTGTTTTAATAGTTTGCGCTGCATCTCGAGTTGCGCCCCTGTACTGCGCGGAAAAACCGCTGGTACGAGGTCTACCAGCACAAAATCTTGGAGTTCAGAAGCAAATTTGGCTCGAGTAGAACTGATAGCCCCAAGTAGTAACGCCGAAATGCCCGACAGAAGAATCCCCCAAAGCGTCGCCCCAAACGCGCCTTGCATCTGCCCAAGGGTTTTGGCTAGGCTCTTAGAAAGTAATTCAATATTTCCCTGCTGGATGCTCTGAGCAATTTGTGAACTTAGCCCACCTACCGAAGCGGCAAGCCCAAAGACCGTACCGAGCAAACCCGCCAGCATCAGCAAATTTGGAATGGCACGAACTGCACTAAAGCGCGTGGCTTCTCGAGACAAGAGTAAACCCATAATCGCTTCAATGTCTGGGTTGTTAATCATTCGGGCGTTAATAATTGCCAGGGTAACGCGTTTCACAAGGCTGGTGGCGGGAACATTTTTAAGTTTTTCGGCGAACTGGTCAATATCTTCGGACTCGAGAAATTCATCTTCGGTAGCCGCTTTGGTCAGTGGGCGGATGGACTCGAGACTCGATTTTTCTTGGGCAAGGTCTGAGTTCTCGAGTAACCAAATGCGGATGAGCCACAGCATAAGCGGCAACATCACAAAGCCAATAGTGAGCCAACCTTCGGGACTAAGTTTAGAAAAAGCCTGAATAAATTCGTTCATAAAAAATTAACTCCCATGATTCCCTAATTCAGGGAAGTAACTCAAAATATCCAAATTCACGCGGACGTACTGCTAAAAAATGTCTTCTATCGAATGTAAAAATTCGTTGGATTTTCAGGCGTTCAGCAATTGCCATGATGCTCGAGTCAACCAATCCCAGTTCTAAATCGCTGTACTGTTCTTGAATTTCAAGCGCTCGAGTAAAATCAGTTTCGGTGTTGTGAATAATCTCAAAATCTCCTCGTACCAATCCTTTTTGAAAGGCCCGAGCTGTTGTTGCCCCTAAACGTGTGGTGGCAAGATAATCTACTTCGGGGAGGATTAAACTTGGTAGCCACATTGGTATGGGTAGTACACTTCGAGCCGCCGTATGATTTGGGTCTTGACGATCCAAAAGTGCCAAAATTGCATTGGTATCCGTTAGAACAGGTGTTTTCATTGCCACTCGGTTTTCAGAATTTCTTCGTCACGCTCGGATAAGCGTTCATTGGATGCGCCAATTCCAACCCAGTCTGGAATGACTGGACTGGTGTAGTTGCGTAGTGCTTCCAATACAATTTCAGCTTCAGAGCGATGCTCAAGTTGCACCAGTGTTTGCAGGTGCTGTTCCATTTCGGTTTCGAGAGTTAGGGTCAGGGTTTTCATGAGACCTAGTGTAACAAATTGTTACTGAAACGGATCCCATTCACGTCCAAATGGGTGCATTGGGTCTTCTGGGTAGAACGAACAGCGTAAGCCATTCTCGAGGGCTTCTTCTCGAGTATACCCAACCAATCCGCCGTCTAGTAAGCAGTAGTAGCCGTCTTTATCAAAATACCCGTTGCCTTGGGGTCGCGGGTCGCCTTGTCTGCGCCATAGGGATTGAATTAACTGGTCTTCTGGTGGGAATACGGCATATAGGTCGTTCAGCATTTTGCGGTCTTTTAATCGGTTGACAATTAGCCGTTCTATGGCTGGTTTTTTCCAACCTTCGATAACCGCGCCGTTGCCCTCGAGCAACTGCTTTTGCAAGTAGCGAATGTAGGCTTGGTTGGCATCGCGGATGTCTTTATGGCTTTGTACAAAGGCTTGGTACTTGCTGTCTATCAGGGCAGTTAAACGGGTTTTAATGCCATCTAAGCGTTTTTGTCCTGTGGCATCTACGTCCGAAAATGCCAGTAATCGTGCGGCTTTGTCTAAACGGGTCGGGAAGCGGCGTTGGCGTTCTTTGGGGTCTTTAGATTCACCCATACCTTCTTGCCAGTCCATGATTAAATAACCGTACTCGAGCCGTAAGACTTCGTGCAGGATACCAAAGCAAAGCATTTCTTCGGCATCGGTGAGCTTGGCGACTTCGGCATCGGAGAGTGGTGTCCAGTCTATGTCTTCGCGTTTTCGGGTGTAGTAGGTTGGGTAGAGGCTAGATTTGGCATTGGCTAGTCCGTTGGTAATGTCTAGCGAACCTCGCAGGGAAAATTTGTACCATTCTTCGAGCATCACGATTCTAAATGGGTTACTGATGTCGCTGATTCGGGCGCTTGGTTGGGCGCTACGCCACGGGGTGATGGCATTGGTGAATTGGTCGGTTAAGTTGCGCCCAAGTAACAATTTCTTCTTGGGTAACGGGGTCATTGGGTCGGGTTGCCCTAGGTTTTCGGTAATCGGTAGGAATATCGTGGCGGCTCGAGCGGCTGCCATGCTTTCTTGGTCTGGCGAGAAGGTCGGCGACAAACTCTCGAATAGTCGCGTCACCACATCTTTGTTATTCGGGTCGGATAAATGCCTGAATGGTGAGACCGCCGTTTCCTCGAGCGGTCGCAGTTGAATCGGGTCAAAAATTTGTTGCCCTGGTACATAGGGTTGGGCTAACCAGTCGGGGTCGTTGCCTGTTGGTACTACCGCTTTGGGTAAATCTGCCCATGCTCGGATAATGTTGTTGGCTACTTTCTCGAGTTGCTGGTCTGGTAGAG
>JAYWHB010000579.1:0-2729 GCA_043777915.1 Deinococcales bacterium | reverse complement strand
GGTCTTAGGCTCATTCCAGACTTACGTTCGAGGGAATGCCGAACCATTAGGCGGTTTGTGTTTGCATCCCAGTCAGTCCAACGTAATGCCAGAATCTCACCAATGCGAAGCCCATAAGAATAACCAAGCCTGATTAGGGTCTCGAGTGGGTGTCCTTGGCTCGCATCCATGAGTTTTGAGAGTTGGTCCGGCTGTAGCACTTTGCGAGGCTTGACCATTGTGGCTTTTGGTCGCTCGAGGGCATCACATGGATTTTTGGTCAGCATTCCAAGTTTTAAGGCATCGTCCAGCCCTGCCCGTACAAAGTCAAAGGTATTTTGCTGGACACTCCCAGCAAGGTGCGTCAGGTGGCTCATGGCAAAGCGAATAGCGGCGGGTGTGACTCGAGTTAGTGTGAGATGTTCCAAGTATGGCTTGACCCGTTTCAAGCAGTAACCCCATTGGTTAATCGTTCCAGCAGCTCGAGCCGATTTTTTTTCTGTGATGAACTGCTCGAGCCAAACGACCACCGAAACCGCTTGGGCATTTGGTAAGACTGCGCTCGAGGATTTGCCAAGGATACCTTTTAACTTTTCAGAGCATTCACGGCGGGTTTTGGCGTAAACGTACTGGCGCTTGGGTTTGCCGTTCACGTAGCCAAGTGTGACGTAAGCACTCCAAAGCCCGTCTTTACGTTGCACTGGTGTACTACCTTCGCCTTTGCCGCGTCTGGACATAACAATCTAACCATCCTTTGAAATGGTGATAAACCAATGCTCGAGGCTTACTTAATTGCGCCGCCAGATGTGATTGATTCTGTAATACGCCAATTACCGTTTATTTTCTCGAGGTCGTAAGTCACCTTTACCTGTGTCCCATCTCGTAAAAGTCTTTGAGAACCATCCGAACAATTCTCAATGTATGCCGCATCTCTGAAAATTGCAGTTTTAGCAGTATCAAGCGTAATAAAAGTAATTGGTGCAATTTGGTAAGGACTACGTTCCTGAATCGTTAAAATGCAACCTCTCTGCTTTCGTGCCTCAAAAAGTGCTGTAACGCCCGTTTTTTGTTCACCCACCATATAAGGCAAAATAACTTCAAGATTATTATTCTTTAGGGCTTGTTGATATGTCTGATTCCAGAATGAAACAAAATTAGTGATTCGTTGAGCTTCTACTTGACGGTAAGCTGTTGGATTTATCCAATTCTTAATTGCTGTTCTTGTTTCTTTTGGGATGACCCAATAAACAAAAATAAGTGGGACAAACCCAAGCATCCAAAGCCAGTTAAAACGCTTTGTTTTTTGAGAAGTCGGGACTTGATACAGTCCGATTGGCTCTAGTAAATGTTGACCATGAACGGCTGCATCTGCCAAGATTTGGAGTTCTTTAGGAGTCCACAAAATTGAATTAGTCCGAGAAGCAAGTTCTTTTGCGTTGGCTGTGTATAAATTGTTTATGTCATCAATAAAACCTTGACCCGAAGCAATGACTATTTTGTGAGTAATTTGTTTACCTTGAAGCCGTGGTTCTTTTTCGTAAAAACTCGCACCTGTTACAACTTCTTGAATTGCTTGAACACCCAAACTTTTTGATTCATCTTTGGCTTGGACTATTAAAATTCCACCGGATGGAGACTGAACTACAAGGTCTACGCCGTAATCACCACTATTCGGAGTTGTTAGAACTTGCCAATTTAAGTTAATAAAAAGTTCTTCGATATACTGTTCAAATTCAATTCCTTGACTAGAAGAAAATCTGTTTAGCCCACGCAAATCCCGCATTACGTTTTTACTTATGTTTGGTTTAAGTTGACTGGTTTTAAGCATTTGGCGATTATTCATAAAACCCTTATGGTGCCGCAAAAGTGTATCTAAAGACCTGTCCATCAAAGTGATTAAAAGAAACTATATAATCTGTTGTCTTGTACGCTTTGTTGTAGTTTTTTCTTGCTTCATTGCTGTACTCAAGTTTCTGTGATTCAAACTTAAAAGCAATAGTGCAGTTCCCTTGTAAGCGCCATCCAGTAGCGCCTGAAAATGAATTGTTGGCAATTTTGACTTTGTACCCCAAAGCATTTTGATCTATTTTTCCATAGTGTTGATATATGACCGTGAATTTTGGTGCGAAACCCCTTGAAATCAAATAGCGTATTGATTCAACTTCACCACAAAATGGGTCTCGGATTGCACCAAAAACACCAGCAGAAGTTAAAATTGAAGGTTCTTGCGTAAATACGTTTTTGTTCCAGTAGCCATACTGACCGTTAATCAATTGAGCCAAGCAGTAACCACTGATTAAAACAAACAGTAAAGCTAAAAGAGTTTTTTTCATTCAGTTACTCCTTGGGCGCTTAAACAAGTCTGGGCTTGAAACAGTTTCAACGACTACGCCAAAAACTTTGTCGGTTTTGAATTCCATATTTTGGGCTGTGGTGACTCGAGTGGCTTTTTCATTGTTTGCGTATGCGAGGATAATTTGACCTGCGGCGCTCACGAGTACCATGTCATCTGTATTAAACGTTTTTTGTGCTTTGACAAGAATTTCTTGTCCTATTCCGATTTTATGAACCGTATTCTGCTGATTCGTGAACGAGTACAAGATGCCGCTTGTGTGTTCTCGTTTTACAAGCATTGTTTTCTCTCCTATTTCGTTACCATCGTAAGAGAGTAGCACAATTTTGTAAAAAACGTATTCATCTGAAACGTCTCGAGGTACAGTTTTATCAGTAATGCCTACGCGAGAATTTTG
>JAYWHB010000578.1:0-7569 GCA_043777915.1 Deinococcales bacterium | reverse complement strand
ACAACACCCCCGGAATACCTTGTTCCGTGGCAATTTGGAAGTAATCGTTATGGGCGTAATTGACAAAAAAATGGGTGGTTGCCGAAACAATATCACCTTTATTTTGTGGGGTGCGGTACTGTGGGAAGGCTCGAGGGAAATTGCCAGGTCCGACTCCGACGATTGGATAATCCCCTACCATTGCTACATTCCCTCTGAACACCTCGAGCCGTGTGCCTAGACTGACTTGCACAAATTGATTAAAAAACTGGCTGGCTCGAGTCGGTAATGACCCGACAGCTAATTGTGGCGAGAATAAAAATAACAAACCCAGAACAACCAGTAAAGCACTGCTACCACCCAAAACCTGTTGTATCATTTGGCGCTTGGCAGTGCGTAAAACCAACCACAACACAGCAAGGGTAATGGCAATCGCTGCCCATGAAAAACTCAAAGCAAGGTTAATCACCAAAATTATGCCTAGTAACCCAAGTCCAAAAGACCGATTTTTAAGCCAGTGCCAAGCCAACAATGGAATAATCACATCCAACCAACCCGAGTAATGATTGGAATTAAAGTAGGTACTCGAGACCCGTTCTGGTACAAACATTGGGGTCGGGCGAAAGCCAAGGGCTTGCAGTAAGCCAAAACAACCCATGAAAGCGGCTGTCCATAAGAGTGTAATGTAGAGCCATGTTCTCTGCTGGGCTTGCAATTGTGATGCTAAAATCATCGCCATAACGCCTAAAAGCATGTGCGAAACACTTTGTAAACCCGCAAATAAATATGGACTAAAGAATAAGGTCACAATTGCCCAGACTAACCATGCCAAAGCTGCCCATAAGACTGGCTTGGCTGGCAATTGCCATGTCCCTAAACGGATATTGTACACGCACCAAGCTAGACTCGAGAGCAGGGTCAGCCACCGCAACCCAAGTAAAGCCCCCGCTTCAATTGCACCACCACCAAGTCCAGCAAAGGCAGTTGCGGCAATCAAAAGAACTGCTGAAATGCTTTGCAAAGTCATTTTTGAACCCGTTCTAAAGCAAGTTTGACCACCATTGATTCACGTACAGTTAAGGATTTTTGGTAATATAAAGCTGCCTCTTTGAGTTGTCCTTGCCGCTCGAGCAGTAAACCGTAATTGTATAAGTAATTGGCATTATACGGGTCTCGAGCCAGCGCATTTAGTAAGGCTTCTCGAGCCAATTGGTTTTCTTGTTTGACTTGTAGTGCAACGCCTAAGTACAAGTAATTGGCGGCTTCATTGGGTTCTAATACCACAGCCTTTTGTAGGTAGGTTATTGCCATATCTGCGTATTTTTTTTCTGAACGGAAAAGCGCAGCGCTGGTGGAAACCCGTCCAAGTAATAGCCACGATTTGGCATCAATTGAAATACGACTGGTCGCAATGTTCAGTTGCAAAGTTGCTAAATCAAAATCACCATACGAAAAATTTTGCCGCGCCAATTCAATAAGTTGGCTATTTTGGTAATCTAGCCATGCCATACTTGTGCATAAAACAATTGTTAAAGCCAATAGATAACCCTGTATTTTCAAAAGCATTCCCAACTCCAAAAATCTGAGACAACACTGTTAAGATTAGGTAAAAACGTCCACCCGCAAAAAGGTGGACGTTTTGGATTGTATACAAAGTGTTAAATCGTTAGGGGCTTGAGCTTAACGACGAACTCCTGAAAGCCCTTGTGTGTAACCTGTTTGAGCCTGTGCCACAACAACAGGAGCAGTGACTACTTCAGCCACCGTTTCGCCGTCCACTCTACCAGTACCAGTGGGAACTTCAATACCCCTCGTTGCTAACGCCGCAGCCGCAGCCACTCCAGTAGCTGGCGCTGCGGCTGCACCATTAACAACATCTGCCACAAAAATAGCAAATTGGTTATTATTTAAATTATTGTTGGTGACGGCAAAATTCATTGTGCTAGCCGTGCGAGCGTCAATAACACCGCCCGCAACCATGGTATCTAAGCAATCCTTGGCAGTTTTTGCAGCCGCCGCCGCACCACCTGCTGCTTTACACAATGCCAAAACTGCACGCTCAGCTTCATTGGGCTGTTGGGTTTGTTGTGCTAGAACTGACCCTGTAAATACCAATCCAAGGACAGCAACACCAGCCGAAAACATTTTTAACATACCGTTTTTCATATTTCACTCCTGAATATAGCGTTAGCTAACGTACCAAATATAACTGCGGCGATTGTAGCACAGTTAGTCAAATAAGCATGAGAAAATTAAAAGTCTCATGGGCAGGTTCTGCACAACATCTTTCTTCGGTTTTTTGATATGTTGATGAGCCTTGGGGGGAATCATGAAATTAGAAGGCAATTATGTCATTAACGCATCATGTACTCGAGTCTATGCTGCAATTGGTAATCCAAGTGTGTTGGCTTTGTGTGTGTCAAATATTAAATCCATAGAAACCGAATCAGAAGGTGTTTTTAAGGTTGTGCTTGATATTTCGGTTGGAATTGTCAAAGGGACGTTACGGGGCAAAATAAAACTTCTCAATCCCCGACCTAACCAAGCCGTGACCATCAAAGTCGAAATGCAAACCCCAGTTGGACGCTTAAGTGGTACTGGCGACCTAACACTAAACGATATATCCAATAAGAAAAAAGAAATGACCCAAATCAATTGGTCTAGTAAATCACCGCTTGGTGTACTTGTGGCTATTTTGGGTAGTCAAACTGTTATATCAGTAGCCCAGTCTCAAGCAGATTTGTTTTTTTCTAAACTCGAGATAGAATTGCAAAAATCTGAGGGCTGATATACTCATTTTTGTTTGTGTCATTGACCAAACTTATGCTGCATAATAGTTCCATGCAAATCACCCAGCCTATTTTACCTCGAGTCCAAAAAAACCTTTGGCAATTGGGCGTGCTTCCCATCATGATGCTCGGCGCACTCTCGAGTTTAATTGGGGTCTACTGGGACATTGCCTGGCATATTGACATTGGGCGCGATTCTTTTTTTACCATGCCGCATAATTTTATTTACGCTGGGATGCTGATTGTGCTGCTGACCACAGCTTGGGGACTGCTTGCAGACTCTCGAGCGACATCTTTTCATTGGCAGTTGGGGCGGCGTTACATTCACCCTGGAATGCTTGTGGCGACCATCAGTGCAGCACTGATTTTATTCTTTGCCCCAGCCGATGAACTCTGGCATCGGTTTTTTGGTTTGGATGTGACCCTGTGGGGTCCAATGCACTTGGTTGGCTTAACGGGTTTTACTTTTTTTACGCTTTCGGGGGTTTTGGTGGCTTGGCTTGAACGCGAAATCGCGCCGCTCGAGCAGAGGCATTTTTTTGAACGAATTGCCTTATTTTTTGCGGCGGCACTGCTGGGTAATTTAATGCTTTTTCTTGCCGAGTACGAATTTAACATTGCCCAGTTTCCGATTGATTTTCACCCCTTGCTGTTGGCTGGTATCAGTGTTTTTCCACTGGTGCTGATTGCCAAAATCTATCCTCGAGCGTGGGCAGCCACCAAGGTAGCCCTGATTTTTACGGGTATTCGACTTTTGATGCACTTGTGGCTCAGTATCACCGAGGGAATGAACTTAGCGGGAGTTTCAAAACCTGTGTTTCCAGTCTTGTTACTGACGGCGGTGGTGATTGATGTATTGGTCAAACGTGTTCCAGTCTGGTTACTTGGCTCGAGTGCCGCACTTGTGACACTGCTGGTTGGTTTTGTGGTCAACAGCAATTTCTCGCAGATGACTTGGACATTGCCAGTATTGCTGCGCGGTGGGCTGGCAGGGATTGTGCTTGCGGCAGTGGTGGCATTGTTCGCCACTCGAGTTGCCAAAATTCTCGAGCCGAAGGTTGTATGACCTCTCAAGCCGAAGGTTGTATGAAATTTCTGCCCATTTTTCTGACCGTTTTTTGTCTGCTCAACAGCACTTCTTGGGCTGCCAGTTTATATGGCAATCTTAAGCTCGAGCCAAAAAATGGTGTATTGCAAGCCGAATTGCGCTTTGAGCAGGTGCTGAGTCATCAGTTGCTAATTTGGATTTGGCAACCCAGTCAAAACGGTTGGCGTGAGCGCCGAGGTCTACCTGTCGAACCAACCGTAGAGGGCAAAGAAACCATCTACCGTTTCGATACCCCTGTGCGTCAAGCGGGACAATGGTACATTCGCACCACCCTTGGGGCTGGACAAGCCGCTTATATTGGTTTTTCACAGCCGTATCTTGACCCAAAAGACTCGAGCAGTTCATTGGTTTTTCTTCGCAATAGTTTTGCCGATACCGTGCCAGCCTATGTTCAACCTTTGGGCTATGCGGTTTACAGCTTGGTGGCATTCTTGGCGATTGCTTTAACTGTCTTTGTCCTGAGGCGGCTCGAGCAGCGCAAGACGTAAATCCCTATATTTTGTACGAATTATACGTGTTAAACTAGGAATGATTCTCAGTTCAACCCCGAGGTGTAGCCATGTGGATTTCAACCAAAGCTCAGTACGGACTTCGCGCCCTTGTCGAAATTGCTAATGCAGACGGTCAATCTGTGGCATTAAAATACGTTGCCGAACGCCAAGACATTTCTCAGCATTACTTAGAACAGATTGCTTCTAATTTGCGTCGCGCTGGTTTTATTCGCAGTGTCCGTGGTGCTTTTGGCGGTTACAAACTGGCTCGAGCGCCAGAACTTATTTCTGCCCTCGAAGTGGTCGAAGTGATGGAAGGCAGTATCGCTCCGGTTTCTTGTATCGAGGACTCGAGTAGTTGCAGCCATGCCAATTCTTGCGGCACAGAAAGCCTCTGGCGGCGCGTGGACAGTGCCATCCGCGATGTCCTAGGCAATGCCACCCTCAAAGACTTAATGCTCGAGGCACAACTGGCTGATGCCACCACCAAAGCTAGACTGCTGGCAAATCCTGCTACCCAAAGCGGAATCGCCTTGCCAATGGTTAGGAGCTAGGTAAAAAGTAGAAAAGGTCATAGAGTGTAGTCCACCTTTAACCTTTTCACCCTTTGACCCTTTAACCTAAGCCCTTATGCGTGTTTATTTAGATTTTGCAGCCACTACCCCACTTGACCCAGATGTTGAAGTGCAGATGCGTCCGTACCAATTTTTACTGGGCAATGCCTCGAGTGTGCATCGGGAAGGTTCGGCGGCTAAAGAAGCCCTCGAGGAGGCTCGAGAACGGCTTTCTCGAGTGCTTGGGGTACTCAGTCAGGAATTGGTCTTTACCTCGGGTGGGACAGAAGCCAATAATCAAGTTTTGTTTTCGGTGATGTTTTCTGGTGGGCATATTGTCACCACGGCGGTAGAACACAGTGCGATTCTTGCACCGCTTCGGGCTTTGGTAAATATGGGTAAAGTCAGTGCAACCATTCTTAGCCCAGATTCGTTTGGCATGGTCAGTGCGGCTCAAGTACGCGAGGCAATCACCCCAGAGACCAAACTGATTTCGGTGCAGCATGTTAATAACGAGTTGGGGACGATTCAACCGATTGGCGAAATTGGGCAGATAGCCAAAGAACACAGAATTCCTTTTCATGTGGATGCAGTGCAGAGCCTTGGGCATGTGCCGCTTAATGTCAAAGATTTGGGTTGTGATTTACTATCCATAGCTGCCCACAAGTTTTATGGACCCAAAGGGATTGGGGCGCTGTGGGTCTCGAGAGAACTCGAGAAACGTGGGTTTGTCCTCTCGCCTATTTTGCACGGCGGACAGCAAGAACGTGGTTTTCGTGGTGGGACTCAGGATGTCCCCGCAATTGTCGGCATGGGTTTGGCTGCCGAAAAAGCGGCAGCACTGCAAGAATCTGAATCCATACGACTCGAGCCAATGCGCGATTGGTTGGCAAGGGAACTGACTGGTATTGACGGTGTGACTTTGAATGGGCATCCAACCCAGCGCAGTCCAAGACACATCAACATCACCGCCGCAGGTGCAGATGGCGAAGCGCTTTTAATGAACTTAGATTTAGAAGGGGTGGCTGCCAGTTCTGGCAGTGCTTGCAGTTCGGGGACACTCGAGCCGAGTCATGTGCTGTTGGCAATTGGTAAAAGTAAAAGCGATGCTCGAGCCAGTCTGCGGTTCTCGCTTGGGCGCAGTACGACGCAAAATGACCTCGAGTTTGCAGTTGGGGCGTTCAAGAAGGCTTTGAGCCGCTCGAGATAATTTAGAATTGAAATTCGTGAACTGTGCCTAAAGTGGCATCTATTTCTAATGCCTGATTGGTTAATTCCTCAAGCCGCATGGCAACGGCGATGCTGTGTGCTTCGTATTCCGTGCCGTATTGGTCTTTCACAAATTTTGTTGGAACGTTATGAATAATTACTGTGATTCCTTCGGGCAGAACTTCAATGCTATCTTTGCGAACTTCATCAATAACGGTTGGCATATTCTGACCTCATATTTTATAAACAGTAATAACGGCATACCTATCAATCCAAGCGACTTTAACGCGAATCCAACGATTGTCCGAAATTCGATGTTCGTAGTTTATACCCGGTACACGTTGCAAATCATTATCAGGTAAATCTTTACTGACTGGAACACCCACTAAAACCGCTTCGAGTAATTCTACCAATGCCACTTTATCCGCTTGTGCAGCCCGACGAGCATGAACTGTGATAATAACTTTTTTGCCAAGTAAAGCACGATGGATTGCCTCGAGTTCCCACTGGAAAATCTCGGTGGTTGTAAAGTCGAACGCTTCTGCCACCTCTCGGGTATAACTTATGTGGTTCATTATTTTCTAAGTGATTCAGCCGATGCTTTGGGCATCTTGAACCCATTAAACTCGAGCATGACCATTTCAAACAGAGAATTTCTTGGGGTTGATGACCTACCAACCATTACTGCGTTTTTTGACCAAGCTCGAGATTTGGTCGGGCAGAACCAAGGTTTTCTTCATGCAGGTGATATTTGGTGGCGCTATGGGCAGTATGAACCCGAACTCCATCAGTTCAGGTTATGGTTTTTTGGCGAAAAACTGATTGGGTTGGGTTGGGTCATTTCTGGTCATTTTGAAATTCAATTGCACCCAAGCCTTACGGATACCGAATTTAATACACTGGCTCGAGAAATTGTGGATTGGGCAAAGAGTGTTTGCAAAACAGAAATAAGCACAGACTGCAATCTTGATAACTTGGGGCTGATTCGGGTACTCGAGTCGTGCGGATTTACCCGAGGCGAAGATGAATACTTTTTGTTCGGGTTTGACTTAAAATCAGATATTCCCAATGTTGAATTGCCCGTCGGATTTCAGGTACGTCCTGTCCTCGAGTCTGAATTTGAAGAACGAGTTAATACTCACCGAGACGCATTTCATCCCTCAAAATTTACGGCACAACGTTACACTCGAGTTCGTTCGATGCTTGGCTATAATCCCCAACTTGACTTGGTGATTTCAACCCCAGAAAGCGAATTTGCTTCGTTTTGTGTGGTCTGGCTTTCTAACGGGGTTGGTTATTTTGAACCCGTCGGAACTCGAGCCGCATTTAGACGGCAAGGCATGGGACGAGCCGTGATTCTCGAGGGCTTCAGACGTTTACAAGTCTTGGGGGCGCACACCGCACAGGTATTTGCTGGCGTAAAGAACCGTGATTTTTAT
>JAYWHB010000577.1:0-2730 GCA_043777915.1 Deinococcales bacterium | reverse complement strand
GCTTGGGGTTTCGGATGCCGATGGTCATTGGTTGGTGGACAAAGGCGATGCCTTAATTGGCAATGCCGACCCAGAGTTTACACAGCATGTGGTGGACTTAGTGGATACCGACGAGTACCGTTTAATGCCGTTTCGTAGTCCGGCTGGTCTCGAGTTATTCAAGTATGCTGGCGAACAAGCCCTTGACCGCCGCAAAAATCCAAAAGCTGATTTGATTACTCGACTGCTCGAGCCTAAAATTGATGGTGAGCCACTGTCAGACCACGAATTTAAGAACTTCTTCACGCTGCTGGTGGCGGCTGGCAATGACACCACTCGCTACACCATGGCGGCTGGTCTCGAGGCACTGATAGGGAATCCAGACCAACTTGAGGCATTACGCACCAACCCAGACTTGATGGATGGCGCGGTTGAAGAAATTCTGCGTTGGGGCAGTGTGACGATGCACTTTCGGCGCACCGCCCTGTCGGATACTGAAGTGGCTGGCACACCGATTAAAGCCGGCGATAAAATTGTCTTGTTTTATATTAGCGCCGATTATGATGAGCGCCAATTTGCCAATCCTTACACCTTTGATATTCGCCGCACCCCAAACGACCATGTGGCTTTTGGACTAAAAAGTCCACATAAATGCCTTGGTGAACATTTGGCTCGGCTCGAGATTAAAGTGCTGTTTGAAGAACTTCTGCCTCGAGTCTCGAGCCTAGAATTGAATGGAGAAGTGCAGCGCTTGCGGTCTAACTTTATTTCTGGGATAAAGCATTTACCAGTGAAAGTTACTTGGCGCTAATTTCCCATGTGTTGATGTACTCGTCGCCTCGGGCTTTGTAATTGTACTGGCTCGAGACGGCGTGAATCACATTTTCATAGTGTAGTGGAATCCAGAAAATATCGTTTTGCAGGATTTGTCGCATGGCTTTACTGACCAGTTTGTTGCGCTCGAGTGGGTTAAAATTCGTGGCAGCCGCCAAAATAAGTTTGTCCACTTCTTTATTGCAGTAGCCAGCGCGGTTGAGTGCGCCGTAACCCTCGCTTGGATTTTTGCACATTGCTTGTGATACAAGTGTGCTGACCAAATCACTGCTTGCCCAGCCACTAATATAAGCACTGAACTCGCCCCTGTCGAGTTGTGGAAATAAAACTGTGCGGCTGACTGCATTAACTTTGGTTTGAATCCCGATTTTCTCGAGCATTCCACCAACCGCTTGGGCAATTAAAGCATCGTTTTGGTAACGGTCATTGGTGGCATCTAAACGCAGTGTAAAACCTTTTGCGTAACCCGCTTCGGTCATTAGTGCTTTGGCTTTCTCGAGGTTATACGCAGGGCTTTTGATACCACGGTCAAAGCCCGGTACGCTTGGTGCGACAAATTGGGTGGCGGGTGTGGCGTATCCGCCCATGATGCTCTTGACAATTAAGTTCTTATCCACGGCTCGAGCTACTGCTTCACGCACTTTAATGTCACTGAACGGATTACCGCTCACCCCTGTGACGGCGGGGGTATTCGAGGGGGTACGAACATCGGTGACTAAATAAATCACACGGTTGCTCGGGGCTTGCATGACTTTGTAATCGTTGTTGGAAGATATTCGCAGCACATCTTGCGGGGCGATTTTTTCGATCAACTGCACTTGATTTGACACCAACGCCGCTACTCGAGCCGCAGGATTAGGAATGTTTTGCAGTTTGACCCGTTTTAAGGCTGGTGCGCCCCCCCAGTAAGTATTGTTTGCCTCGAGCAGCAGATTATCGCCAGCTAACCAAGACATAAACTTATATGCCCCAGAGCCAATTGGTTTTTCTGCCCAAGTTGGGGTACTTTCGATTTGTTTTTTACTGACCACCAAAATCCCGACCATTTTATTGGGCAGTAACGGGTCTGGGCGCTCGGTTGTCACTTCTAGGGTGTAATCGCCAATGGCTTTCATGCTTTTAATACTCGAGACACTTCCCTTAAAAGTGCTTTTAGGGTCGGTCTGGGCGCGGTTGATGCTAAAAATTAAATCAGCCGCCGTGACACTCGAGCCATCATGAAACGTGGCATTGCGGCGCAAAATAAACGTCCATTTGTTTGTTCCCTGATTTGTCCAGAGTTGGGCGATGCCGGGTTGGATTCGTCCATTGGAATCGGTTTTGGTAATCGAATCAAAAATATGTTGCTGCCAGTTAATTGTGGTTGTCTCGAGTCGCAAAATTGGGTCGAGGGTTGTGGCTGCACCTTGATACCCTATGGTAAACAGTGGGCTTTGGGCTTGGGCAGCCACAATGCCAATCATCAGGATGGTCATGCCAAAAAGTCGTCGTTTCACAAACGCGAAGTATGCGCCTCTTAGCAGGCAAATTCAAGGGTAGTAATGGATTTGTACTTTGTTCAAAGTAATTTCTGGTGTTTAGAATTTATAGTCACCTTAAGTAACTTAAGGCTTGATTTGTACGCTTCAACATAAGCGTTTGTCAAGATAAACGCTTATGTTGCACGTTGGCTTAACCAAATTGCTCACGTAAAAATGTTTTAAATTGCCATCCTTGAGTACCGTTTGGAATGCTATTTCAATGATGGCTTGTTCCCATCACAATCCGAATATGGTGCGATAGCCCATGCCTACTACCCTATGCTAAGTCCAACCGTTTTAATTGAATACGCACCGCAAACCGATAGAGGCGGCGGTGGCGATATAACCAACCATGCCCATAACATGTACCGTGACCCAACCAACGACTACGGCGCAG
>JAYWHB010000576.1:0-20992 GCA_043777915.1 Deinococcales bacterium | reverse complement strand
CTAAGCGACGGAAACGTTTGAAAGCGTTGTTGGATGATAATTACTTGTTATCGCTACTTGGCTTGGCAGGCAAGGCATAGTTGGTGCGTTTGCCCTATCAGATTCGCAACTGATTGCCTACAGAATCCCAGTCCCGCCTTTGCTCGAGCAGGTGGCAATTGCGGGGTATCTCGAGCGTGAAACAGGGCGGATAGATGGGCTTTGCAATAAAATCGAAACGGCGCTCGAGAAATTAAAAGAATACCGTGTGGCACTGATTACGGCGGCAGTGACTGGGCGCTTGGATGTGCGGGGTTAGTCTTCAGATTACAGTTTCTATATTTAAGCACTTGATATGCTTTTCGCGCCAAGCTGGTTGCCCCTGCCAAATCATGCCCAATAGCGTGTCTGCCATTAAGCCCAAACGGATGCTGTGGTCAATGATTTCATCGTACCGAGCTTGGGTCAAAGTGTTGTCAAAAAGCAAAGTATAGAACTCATGGGTCAGTTGATTCTGAGTTGTTTCCGATTTTTCAATTACCAAAGTCATATTCTTTCACCTCGATGACTAACGCCTTTAACGCCCTTTGAATCATACCATACCCCAGTTCATCGTTCACGGCTAATTCAGTTCGGTAGAGAATCCATGCTACAAACGTTTCGGCAAAATACTCAACTTCTGCTGATTTTGCGTAATTGGATACGCCATTGGTTTTGATGGCTTGCATGGTCAGATGAAATTGTGGTCTGTTGGTCTCGAGCAATGCTTTATGAACATGATGCCCTAATTCATGCAGTACCGTACCGTAAATTGAATCGCCTCGAGTACAGTTGAAGCTGTTGTGCTTAAAGTATGCGTTCTCCCCCAGTCCAAACTTTGCCCGTACTCGGAAAGTTTTCGAGATGTACTTATTTGGACTTCTCGAGTCTGGTAGTTATAAACTCCGTTGGTTTCCAGACCTTGTAGCAGTGTTGTTTGACTCAATTTAATCGCCTTGAATGGGTTTTTAGCAAGCCACTGGGTTATGCCGATTTTATCAAAAACCTCGAGTATGGCTGTTACTTGGGTGTTGTCTAGCTCGGATTCTATATGTTCGGCAATTGGCGTGTTCACTTTGGCTTTACCATAACATGGCGTATTGCCTCGAGCAGCGCCGATGGATTGCTTGAGGGCGCAAATGTATTTTGTAGCCCAAAATACAAAACAACTGTCGTTAGTAAAGAAAATGGGGTAAAATTTTACTAAGGGTCTTGGCTAGTTAAGCAGCCTTAACTAAGACAACAAATACTGGCTTCTCAAATGACGCTCAAAGTATTTAGGTGTTCGGCATAAGGCACAAAACCATGATGATAAAACAGCCAAAAATTTATCACATCACACCGCTCGAGAATCTACAGGCAATGATTCAAACAGGTTGGTTATTCTCAGATGCCCATATGGTCGCACAAGGTATACAGAACACCAACATCGGTATGTCAGAAATTAAGCAGCGCCGTCTTGGTTTGCCAATTGCAGGGCTGGAAGGTATTTGTGTTGGCGCTTGTGTGCCATTTTATTTTTGTCCTCGTTCAATCATGCTCTATATTCTTCATTGCCGCAATCATCCAAGCATCACGTACCGTGGTGGTCAAGAAAACATTATTCATCTCGAGGCGGATTTACTCGAAGTAGTACAATACGCTCAACAACATGGGCAGCCCTGGGCATTTAGTTTATCGAATGCAGGAGCGGTTTATACTGAGTTTAGAACCGATTGGCAACACTTATCAGAAATCAACTGGCAAGCTGTGGAAGCCTCAGACTTTCGCAGTAGCGAAATCAAAGAAGGTAAGCAAGCCGAGTTTTTGCTGCACGGTGCGTTTCCATGGTCTTTGGTGCGTCGAATTGGTGTAAAATCGAACTTAGTCAAAAGCCAAGTACAAGAATTGTTAGGGGCGCATCAGCCTCTGCTCGAGTGGACACCCAACTGGTACTATTGATTATGCTGATATTCACCACAGGAAATTTATTGAACGCCAATGCCGAGGCACTGGTCAATACGGTCAATTGTGTGGGTATTGCAGGGCGGGGTATTGCTTTGGCGTTCCGCGAGGCGTTCCCAGAAAATTTTCGGGCATATGTAAAAGCCTGTAAACGCATGGAGTTACAACCTGGACAGATGCAAGTTTTTCATACAGGGCAGTTGGGTAACCCTAAGTTTATTATCAATTTTCCAACCAAACGCCACTGGAAAGGCAATAGCCGACTTGAAGATATACAAACGGGTTTGCTTGCACTAATAGAACAAGTTCGTGCCTTGGGTATTGGTTCTATTGCCATTCCACCACTTGGGTGTGGTTTGGGCGGACTGGAATGGTCGGTGGTGCGTCCTTTGATTGAACAGGCTTTTGCTGGGTTGCCAGAGGTTCGTGTCCTTGTTTTTGAACCCACCGAAACTATCCAATCTAATCCTTCTCGAGAAGCACCGAAAATGACCAGTGGCAAAGCCGCCTTGATTGGTTTAATGAACCGTTATTTGATTGGTTTGCTTGACCCCTTTGTATCACTGCTCGAGGTGCATAAGTTGATGTATTTTTTACAAGAAGCTGGTGAGGAGTTGCGCTTGCGTTATGTTAAAGCACCTTATGGACCTTACGCCGATAATCTGCGTCATGTCCTAAAAGCCATTGATGGGCATTTTGTAACGGGCTACGGCGATGGTGGCGACCATCCGAATAAACCGCTCGAGCTTGTTCCCGGCACACTCCAAGATGCTATGGCGATTCTACAACAAGACCCGCAAACCCTAGCCCGCTTTGCTCGAGTCTCGGAATTGGTGGCTGGATTTGAAACACCTTTTGGTTTGGAATTATTAGCGACTGTGCATTGGGTTGTTTGTTACGAAAAAGCCACACATCTCGAGCAGGTTTTAGAACAGGTTTATGCTTGGAATTCTAAAAAACGTAAATTCTCGAGCCAGCAAATTGAACTGGCATGGGCGGTGTTGCAGCAGCAAAATTGGTTGACATCACCATGAGCCAAACCACCGAAGCTGCTTTTGAAACCAATCTGGTCAGTGGCTTATTGCAAAACGGTTGGCAAGCTGCCGATAAAGCCTTGTGGGATGTTGAACTGGCTTTGTTCCCCAGTTTAGTGGTGGATTTCCTCAAAGCCACCCAAGCCCCACTTTGGGGGCAAATGCAAACCCTGCATGGGGCAACCCTCGAGACGCTGATGATAACGGCACTGACCAAAGAACTGGCTGCCAAGGATGCTTTGACCGTGCTGCGCCATGGGTTTAAGTTTTATGGCAAGTTGTTTAAGTTGGCTTTTTTTCAGCCAGCCCATGGCTTAAACCCCGAAGGACAGCGCTTATATGCCCTAAACCGCCTAACGGTGACACGCCAAGCGCGTTGTAACCCCAACAGCACCGAAACAATAGATGTGCTGCTGGCATTAAACGGTTTACCTGTGGCGACCTTGGAGCTTAAAAACCCAGCCACAGGGCAGACGTGGCGCAATGCAGTCCAGCAATTCCAAGACCGCGATGCTCGAGCGCCGCTTTTTGTATTTATGAAACGGGCTTTGCTGCATTTTGCGCTCGACCCATTCGAGGTTTATAGCAGCACCCGCTTGGCGGGCGAAGCCACCCAGTTTTTGCCGTTTAATCGTGGTTCGCATCCGGGGCAGGTGCAGTGTGGCGCAGGCAATCCAGCCCACCCAAGCGGCTATGCCACAGGTTATTTGTGGCATGAAGTGCTTGCTGTAAATAGCTTGCTCGAGATTATCGGGCAGTTTTTGTTTGTCGAGCATTCCGAGGATAAAATCCCAGATTCCCAAGGTGGTTTTAAGCGTGTGGTGCGTGAACGGTTGGTGTTTCCACGCTATCACCAGTTGGATTCGGTACGGGCTTTGGTGGCAACCGCACGGCTCGAGGGGGCAGGGCAGCATTACCTGATTCAGCATTCGGCGGGCAGTGGCAAAACCAACAGTATCTCGTGGTTATCGCATCGGCTGGCAAGTTTACACAATGCCGAAAATCACAAGGTTTTTGATTGCGTGGTGGTGATTACAGACCGCACGGTTTTAGATTCACAACTCCAAGACGCGATTTATCAGATTGAACACGCCCAAGGTGTGGTCAAAGCGATCAACGAAAATTCGCGCCAATTGGCGCAAGCCTTGGTGGATGGGACGCAAATTGTGATTACAACTTTGCAAAAATTCCCGTTTGTGTTGCGTGGGTTGTTGTACGCCACGGGCGCAGAATCGCAAGATGGGGCTACCGCCCTCGAGAAAGCCCAAGCCAAACTGTTTGAAGCCCAAATTGCCTTGCGTCGTTACGCACTGATTATGGATGAAGCCCATTCCTCGCAGTCGGGCGAGGCGGCTCGAGAACTCAAACAAATTCTTGGCGGGGCGACACCAATACCCGAAAGTGGGGCTGCGTCAACACCCGAAGAAAGCGATTGGGAAGATGGTCTCAACGCGGTCATGCAGTCTCGAGGACGACAACCTAACCTGAGTTTTTTTGCCTTTACTGCCACTCCAAAAGGCAAGACCTTAGAACTATTTGGGCGCAAACACACAGTCACCCCAGAGGCATTTCATGTTTACAGTATGCGCCAAGCCATCGAAGAGGGTTTTATTTTGGATGTGCTGCAAAATTACACGACCTACAAAACCTATTTTGGTTTACTCAAAGCCGCCGAAGCAGACCCATCTTTGCCTAAAAAACGGGCGGCTCGAGCCTTAGCCAAATTTATCAGTTTGCACCCGCACAACATCGAGCAAAAAACCGAAGTGATTATCGAACATTTTCGGCGCAATGTGCAGCACCGTTTGGGTGGGCGTGCCAAAGCAATGGTGGTCACATCCTCGAGACTGACGGCGGTGCGTTACCGCTTGGCGGTAGACAGGTACTTAAAAAATCAAGGGATAACAGGGATTCGGGCTTTGGTGGCGTTTAGTGGCACAGTCATAGACCCTGACACAGGTTTGGAGTACACCGAACCAAGTATGAACCTAGACCAGAATGGTAAAACCATCTCGGAAAATGCCCTGCCCGAAAAGTTTGCTTCTAACGACTATCATTTGTTGCTGGTTGCCAATAAGTACCAAACAGGTTTTGACCAACCACTTTTGCAAGCCATGTATGTGGATAAACGCTTAGATGGTGTCCAAGCAGTGCAGACTTTATCGCGGCTAAACTGTAAAATCATCGGCAAAGATGATACCTTTGTGCTGGATTTTATCAACGCCCAAGACGATATTTACAGTGCCTTCAAACCATATTTTGACGCGACCCAACTACACGAAAATTCTGACCCAAGCAGACTCGAGGCACTCAAGCACCAACTCGACCACACCCAAGTTTATTTTGTCTCGGAAGTCCAAGCCTTTGCCAAAATTTTCTATAAACCACTGACCCAACAATCCCCGACCGACCACGCGCACCTGATGGCGTTGGTTCGCCCTGCCTTGGATCGTTTTGCGGTGCTAGAACCCGAGGCTCGGCTCGAGTTTCGAGAAATCTTAAATACCTTTGTTAAACTCTATGCCTTTATCAGTCAGATTGTGCCGTATACCGACCAAGACCAAGAAATGCTTTATAGCTATGGGCGGGTCTTGTTGCCATTATTGCCACTTGTTGGCAGCAGTGTAGCGATTGTTTTGGGCAACGAAGTGGCGCTCGAGTATTACCGACTTGAACGGATTGCTTGTAGCGCCGTAAACCTTGGGCTTGGCGAACTTGAAACGGTGCGTAGCCCAACTGCCATTGGCACGGGCAACCCCGAAGAAATCAAAGCTCCGTTGTCGGAAATTATCGAGGCTCTGAATACACGTTATGGAACACAATTTGACAATGAAGACCGCTTATTTTTTGAGCAAATTAAACAAAAAGCAATCAAGAACGAACAATTTATCGCCAGTGCCAAAGCCAACCAACTCGACCGCTTTCAGCTTGGGATTAAACGCCTGCTCGAGACCCTGATGCTCGAACGTATTGCTCAGAACGATGAAATTGCTACGCGCTACATCAGCGATAACGAATTTCAGGGTTTAGCCTTACCGATTCTAGCCAAAGAGATTTACGATGCCATTCTCGATCCAACTTTTATTCCACCACCACAGGAATAATCATCGGGTTGCGCCCCGTGGCTTTACGCACAAAGCGCCTGACCATATAGTACACATCGTCGCGCACGGCTTCGAGATGCTTTTTTTCACGAGCGCCTTTCTCGAGAACCGCAATCACTTGTTCTTTAATCGTGTCAAACAATTCTTGGTTGGCATCTATAAAACCGCGAGAAGCAATTTCAGCATGAGGATGTGGGCTTAAGACACACCCCAGCACCAGCACCCCGTCACCTGCCATGCTCAGCCTGTCCTCGAGAATGCTGTCATTGACATCACCTACGCCCAATCCGTCCACATAGACCGCGCCGGCTGGAACTGTACCAACCACCTTAAAATCATCTTTGGAGACATGAATCACATCGCCATTTTTGGCAATAATGGTGCGCTTGGGTGGGGTCGGACTGGCTTCGGCGAGCCACTGATGGTTGATTTGTTGGCGTGGTTCACCGTGAAACGGCAAAAACCATTTGGCTTGGGCGAGGTTCAGAATCAGTTTTAGTTCTTCTTGGCTGCCATGTCCAGAAGCATGAACTTTATAATTGGGTGGATAAAAAACCTTCGCGCCTTTTTGGTATAGACTGTTGATGACCACGTTAATTGCTTCTTCGTTACCCGGAATTGGGCTGCTCGAGAGGATCACCGTATCACCGTGCTTAATACTTAAACGCGGATGATTGCCCGCCGCCAGTCTCGAGAGAACACTCATCGGTTGCCCTTGACTGCCAGTGCAAATAAATACCGCTTGGCTGGCTTGCAGGTCGGCAAATTCATCGGTGCTGATTAAGCGGTCTTTTAAGGTCATGTAACCCAGTTCTTGGGCAATTTCGGCGTATTTTTTCATACTCCGTCCTTCCATGACTACACGGCGGTTGTACTTTTCGGCGATACTAATGATGTTTTGAATGCGGTGAATATGGCTGGCAAAAGTGGTCACAAAAACCCGTCCAGCCGCTTTTGAAATAATCTTTTCGATTTCTGCGGCAACATCGGCTTCGGAAGGGGTTAAACCCATTTTTTCGGCACTGGTGCTGTCAGAAATTAGTAACATCACGCCTTCTGCCCCAGCTTTAGAAATTTTCTCGAGATGACTGGTTTTGCCGTCGGCTGGATTTTGATCAAGCTTAAAGTCCCCAGTGTGAATCACATTGCCAATGGGGGTGTGAATCAGTAAGCCCGAATTATCGGGAATCGAATGGGTCATGCGGAACATATCCACCGTAAAACAAGAGGAGACCTTGATGCGTTCGTCGGTCGTGACTTCACGCAAGTCTAAATCATCGGCACTAATGCCAAATTCGGCAAATTTTTCGCGCAGCAAACCCAAAGTCAGCTTTGCGCCATAAAGCGGTACTTTTGGTAAGCGCGGCAAAATATAGGGCAGTGCGCCAATGTGGTCTTCGTGACCGTGGGTAATAATAAATGCCTTAATTTCGGTGGCGTGTTCAAGTAAATAATCAATTTTGGGGATGATTAAATCTATCCCCGGTTGGTTGCTGTCTGGGAACGCCATACCGCCGTCCACCACCAGAATTTCTTGTTCGTACCGAAAAACCATCATGTTCTTACCGATTTCTCCAAAGCCACCCAATGGGATGACCTCGAGATGTTTTTGTTGACTCATTAAATTACTCCTTTTGCTGTGCGCTTATTCAGTTGCACAAACCGTCAATCGTCTTTTTTAGAACTTAAGGAAAACCCTAAGCACACCGATTTTCTGCGACCGGTGTCGTCGCGGTACAGGCATTGTAATACAAAACAATGGTGTTTCACAATCAGCACACTGACTTATCGGTGTGACTTCTTTGCAAGGTCGTGGTCTGTAAGTGATTTTTGAATCGAGGTCAGTTGTTTTTGGGTTTTGCAAGCAAGTAAAGTTTCGGCTAAGGTCTCGCCTGTTGCGGCTGTTTCGGTTACATAAAGCTGATGACCAACAAAAAACCGAACATCTTTGGCGCTGGCATCTTTATCCAAGGTCAGCGAAAGCAAGGATTTTAATTTGTTGCCAAGTGCGCCAGTCAAGACAACCGACTTCAAAAAAAATATTTCGTCCCACAGTAAAATTCGTGAAACCAAAGCCCGACCACGACTGGCAAAAGGCACGGCTTGGGTATCCTCGAGAGTGTCTTGGACAAAACCATGCCCATCAGCATCGAGGAAATAAATTACATCGTTAGGCGAGTACGCCACAGGTACAAGCCCTTGGTCTTGGCTGCCCCCTCGAGGATTGAGATGGATTTCTGAGGTCAGACAAGTATGAGCGCCAAACAACCAAGCCGGTTCTTCCATCTTGCGCCAATTTGCTTTTGCGCCGTATTCTGGCACAAGCAGCCCGCCGTAAGCAGCTTCAAATGCCAACACACCCGCACTGAATGGATAGCCATACTTTGCAAGGGTCTGCTCTAAACCAACCCGACTGGCTCGAGATTTTTTCTCAACCACCGCATGACGACGCTCGAGAATCGCAAGCCCAGATGGAGATAATCGTTTAAGAAGGTTTAACATGGCTTTGACGACCTGACTTCAAAGGTTTCATATGGATCACCTAAACGATAAGCAATGCAGATTTGCTCAAAACCAAGTGGTTCTGCCAACGCCCAGAACAAGTCAAAGACCTGCTCTTTTTCGGTTTCGGGCATATCATGCAGTAAATTACTGGAAATAATCACCGAAAACTTGTGACTGCTAATTTCAAAATTTTGACTGCCACGATACGAAAACAACCAAGGATTTTCGCCAGTCACTTGGGCATAAAACCCTTGTCCTTCAATTCGCTTTGGTGCATCCACGACCCCCAACTTTAGCACAGATTGTCTTTTTTGCTCGGCATATTATTTTTTACCAACTCAAGTTCGTTGTGTCGAGAATTCTGATTTCTCGAGGCTCACAGCAATATAAACGATGACTGCTTAACTGTGGTTTTAGCGCGTTTCAAATCGGCTAATCTGAACTTCACTAACGATTGAGGCATCACCAAGGTTGCAGCCGCATCCAATTCAGGCGCATCGGCGTAACGCCCTTGCGCTTGGCGGTTCGCAAGCGGTTCGCGTTGCTTGAACTGTTTGGCAGTTGGTAGGGTCTGGTTGTTCATGGTTTGTATTTTACCACTTCAAAGCCAATTCAAGTGCTAACCTTCGAGACTTTACCACCAAAAAAACGGGTGACTCGAGCCACCGCCACGCCAAAAGCAGCCGATTTATAGCGCTGCTTGAGGGCAGGTTTAATGGGACTCGAGCCATGATGACTGGCAAGCTACGCGCTTTTCGGCACATGCGAATGCTGATGAAATTTGGTGAATGGTTTAAGTTTTGAGGTGGAAAACCAAATGTGTTTTTGCTGTGTATAATGACTTAAATGCTTCGGGACTGTTGCTTTAATAATTAAAACGACGTAAAGGAAGTATGCTTCACCTCGAGTTTCGTCCGTATAGAATTTTTTTGGCACAATTATAAAAACGTTTAAGACACGAAATAAGTCTAAGAATTTTGTTCTAAATTTTGCAGGTTAAGTCTTTTCCATAGCTCGATAATATCATCCCATAATAATTGGACCTCTTCAGGTTTCTCTTGCAGATGATCAGAGCAAAAATGGATTAGTGGGTATAGAACAATTTGCATCGAACTTTTTATACAAGTAAAACTATGCTCTCTTGCGGTATTTGATAATTGACTTCCGATTATCGGAAATTCCGAATTCTCATGTTGCCCATAACTTAATTGTTTTAAATAAATTGGATTGCCGTGCTTCAAACGACACAAATACTCATAGCCCTTTCTTGCCATTTCAGATATTTCTTGCGCGATTTGCTCATTATGACCAAATACTGTTGTTATTGTTTTTTTGCGAAAATCTGTTAGGTTGCCACCATAAGATACTTTTCCTTCTGTATGCTCTAGCCACTTTCCAGCTTTTTTATTGTCTCCCCTAATGTCAAGTGATACCCAAACCGTTTCAGATAAAGATGAAGCAACAGTACCAGCTTGAATCGGAAAACCATCATGAGCTAATTGGGCAATGACTTTTAGATCATTGGCAATTTTTGCCATCAAAGCCAGTTGGACTCGATAAGATTTTGAAAAGCTGGTTACTGGCTTCGGTGCATAAAAGCCTAATCCGCGTTTGATTAAATGAATCAAATTTTCTGTTTCTTTCTGCAACTCAGATAATGTTGTATTTTGTGCTTCTGGATTGATTTCTTTTGCGGGAATTAGATTTCTCATTACTATCAGTATTTCAGAAAATTTTAGCCAAATCATCTGTATTTTGGCGTATGTTGAAACCCTTTTAACTGAAAGGTGATGACTTTACTAATCATTGATATTTTCGGCTTGAACCTATCTTACAAAAATTCCCAATTAACTCGAGACTCACGGCTTTGGCTCGAGCTTGGGGCTGTTTTATCTCGAGTTGATTGTACCAAAATTCTCAGTGTTCTGTCGCTCGAGTGAGTCACAAACACGTCCTCAACTTAACCGTTTTTGCAGTAGACTGTCACCCAAGTCACAAAAGAGGTGAGCCAATGAATGCAGCCCTTAATTCAATTCTCGGCGGACTATTTTTACTTCTGGCATTTGCCACAGTTTTTTTGATGTATCACCTGTGGGGTTATCCTTTTGATAAAGCCCTGCATAAAAGCGCTGCCCCACCTCGTTTGATGTTGCTGCACCGAATACTGGGTTTGGCATATGGGATTATTTATGTGTTGCTGATGACCCAAATGCTGCCGCGCATGTGGACGTACCAAGTTGAATTCCCTGCCCGTACTGTGGCGCACATTATTTTGGGGTTTGTGATTGGCAGTTTACTTTTAATCAAACTCTTTATTTTGCGTTTTGCGCGGCATTTTGAAGGATGGATGCCAAGCATCGGCACCAGCTTACTGATTTGCACAGTCTTACTGACAGGGCTTTCGATTCCTTTTTCTTTTCGAGAACAAAACTTGGCTTCTGGACGCGGCGATCTGACCAGTCCAACCAATATAGAGCGCTTAAAAACCTTATTGCCAAGCGCCAATTTTTCGCCAGACACCAACCTCGAGTCGTTGGCAACACCACTGGCATTAAATTCTGGACGGCAAGTGCTGCTGGGTGATTGTGTAATTTGTCATGACCTTCGCACCGTGTTACTTCGTCCTCGTACTCCAGCCGACTGGCAACAGACAGTTGGGCGGATGCTCGAGAAACCCAATCCTTCAGGCGAGATTACCCAGCGTGAAGCCGAAACCGTCACGGCGTATTTGATTGCCATTACCCCAGACATTCAGCAATCTGCCCAATCAAAACGCGAACAAGCCCAAACCCCAAGTGTAGCCTCGAGCATGAACACCAAAACTTTATTTGAAGCAATTTGCTCGCAGTGTCACGGCTTAGATGAAGTTAAAAATTATCCCTTCTCGAGCAGTGATACACCTCTGGCAGTGGTCAAACGCATGGTTGCTAACGGCATGAAAGTTTCCGAAACTGACTTGCAAAGTATTGTCCAACACATCGAAAGCAATTTTATGAAGTGATTTGGTAGACTAGACTATGAAAATTGATTTACAAGGCAAATCCGCACTGATTACAGGCGCATCAAGAGGAATCGGACGGGCAACGGCATTGGCACTGGCTGAGGTTGGTGCAGATGTGATTGTAACTGCCCGCAGCGCCAACGAACTCGAGACACTCGCCGATGAAATCAGACAAAAAGGCACTCGAGCCATTGCGATTGCCAGTGATATTTCCGATTTCTCGAGCTTAGGTACGCTGGTCTCGAGAGGGATAGCAGAATTTGGGCATCTTGATATTCTGGTCAATAACGCGGGGATTACCCAAGGCACAAAATTTACCAGTATGGACTATGAACTATGGCAAAAAATTCAGCGTATCAACGTGGATGCCGCCATGAAACTGATGCAATTAACGTTGGATGGCATGGTTTCTCAGGGCTGGGGACGGGTGGTGAACATTGCCAGTATCGCCGCCAAATCTGGGCTGCGTTACAGTGCTGCCTACAATGCCAGTAAACATGCACTGCTGGGGCTAACCCGAAGCGTGGCACTGGATTATGCAACCAAGGCTGTAACGGTCAATGCCGTCTGTCCGGGTTGGGTGCATACCGAAATGGTTGAACAAACTGTAGCCAATATCATGGAAAAGACCAACCGCTCGAGAGAAGAAGCAATTCTTAGTTTGGTCAAAGATGTGCCGCTAGGACGGATGGTCTCGAGTGAAGAAGTGGCTGCCTTGGTGGTTTTTTTATGTTCACACCAAGCGGCAGCCATTACTGGGCAAGGCATCAATATAGATGGTGGCACGGTCATGAGTTAGTCATCCATTATGAGTTTTGAAGATTTTACCGTAGGGGCAAGGCATGCCTTGCCCACCTTAGAGACACATTTTTTGGTCTGTTTTTGCTAAAACTGCGGAATAGGAATAAAATTAAAAATCATACCAGCCAAAACTGCCACAATTAAAATCAGCACCACTCGCCCAAACCAAGTGCCAATCAGCCATTGCAGTGCCAAATAAGCAGTCAGTAGAACCGCACCGTAAAATCCAATCAGAGCGGCTTGGGCAGGCAGCATTCGCATCTCACCAAGCACAATCAGCGCTCCACAAACCAAGTACAACAACCACAAATAATCGCCGCCTTGTTGTTTGGCAGTTGCAGGTGTGGGTGTAACCACAACGGGGGTTGCGGGTTGCGGTGTTCCCCAGATTTGTCCTCCGGGTGGTTGTTTTGGCAGGTTTTGATTGACCACAGGTGGTGGGCTGACATACGGCGGTGGGGTTGGTTTGGGTTGCTGAGACGGTGGCGGTGGCGGTGTGACCCTAACTGTTGGTTGGGCTTGTGGTTTTTTACCTTGGGTCTGCTCGAGCAGGGCTAAAAACGCCTGAGCCGTTTGTGGACGTTCATCCACTTTCATTTTCATGGCTTTCTCGAGAACATCCGAGAAGGCTTTGCTGACTTTAGGGTTCAGTTCTCTTGCCGATGGTTGTTTGACCCCACTGGCGCGGTCGGTGGCAGCCACAGGTTCTTTGCCAGTTAAAGCAAATTGCAGTGTGCCAGCCAGTGCGTAGACATCGGTAAACGGTCCGCGCCGTGCTTCGGAAGCATACTGCTCGAGTGGGGCGTAGCCAGGGGTGATGATGATGCTGACCCTTGCGCCTCCCGCAATTTCTCTGGCACTGCCAAAATCTATTAAGACCGCGCCGCGTTGTACCATCATGATGTTGTCGGGTTTAATGTCGCGGTGCAACAAGTTTGAACTGTGGACAAGGGTGAGGGCTTCAACCACTTCTCGAGCAATCTGGACGACTTGGGCTTCGCTTAGCACCCCGCCTTTTTCGACCAGACTTTGTAAGGGTTTGCCCTCCAAGAATTCCATGGTGTAATACTCGGTGTCGTTCTCGGTGAAGACATCATAAACCCGAACAATATGGGCGCTTGGGGCATTCAGGGTTAAACGCGCCACCACTCGTGCTTCGTCGGCGAATCTGGAACGGGCTTCGGCAAATTCTTTTGCCCCATATGTGGCGGGTGGGCGGACACTCATCCCAACCCGCACACTGCCCGAAGGTTGAAATTCTTTAACCACCACGGGAATGCCCATGCCAGCATTCTGGGCTTTGTAGGTCACGCCAAAGCCGCCTTGTCCTAGAACTTTTTCGAGTTTATATTTACCGTTTTGTAGCACAGTGCCAGCTTTCATGGCAGTTGGGTACTGAGCGCCTTCTAAGCTCGCACCGCACATGCTGCAAGCTTTATTGGACTCAGGATTTTGGGTGGCGCAATATGGACAAACAATCATTGGGTTTCCTAATTAAATCGGGTCTCTGGTCTCGAGTTTCATCACCAAGGCAGTGGCATTGTCCGAGGTGCTGCGTTGCAAGGCTTGGCGCACCAAGCGGTCTGCGAGGTCTTGAGGCTCGAGCGGTTCTAAGAGGGCGGTTTCAAATTCTTTGGGTGGAAATACGCCCCAAACACCATCGGAAACAATGACCACTTTGGCATTGGCGGGAATCGTCATTTCGCGCAGTTCCACGTAATCTGGCGGTAATTCACGGTTACTGCCCAATGCCCGCATGATTTTATTGCTATCGGGGTGATTATGGGCGGCTTCAGCAGCGATAATCCCCATTTTGACAAACATCGCCACCATGCTGTGGTCTTCAGAAACCTGCACGGCTGTATCGGTAATTAAGTAGGCTCGAGTATCGCCGACATGTGCAAGGGCGAGTTTGTCGCCGTCAGCAATCACACCTGTAAAAGTACAACCGCCATTTTTGCCTTCCATTGCCCCAATCACCCGAGCATTGGCAAAAGCAATCGCTTCATGAACTGCTTGGCTCGAGACTTCCGAAAGTGGATAATCCAAAAACCCAGACACAGCCGCTTGGCTGGCATCTTCGCCTTTTGCCATGCCACCAATCCCGTCGGCAACACAAGCCACCACAATTGTATCGTTGTGGGCAGCGCCCGTGGCACGTCTGGCGCGGTAGCCCACCGAATCTTCGTTGGTCACGCGGTCTGGGTTAATGCCGACAGTGCTGGCAGTGCCAAGCACCCAAGCATAGCGCGGTTCAAAAGTGCGTTCTAACTTACTGGCTAACTCGAGGGCATCGGATGGATTGACCCGCGTGGTGCTGGGTGAAAGCATGGCGGTTAGGGCTTGTGGCACACCGGGAATCTCGGGGAAAGTAATCAGCATTTCACCTTCGATTGGCATCTGCCCAGTTAAAGCATGGTACAAGAGTGCGCCAATGGCATAAACCCCTTCATTGCCATTGATTTTATGTCCAGCCGCTCGTTCAGGAGCGCCGTAACGCGGGGCTTCGGCACTGACAGCATCACCAATTTTATGGACATTGGGTAAGCGTTGTAAGCGGGTTGGCTCGAGCAGCACATCACGCGGGTCTATCGAAACCATCGAAAAACCACGGGCGTGTAAGTAGCGGTTTAGTCTAGCCAAATCTACAATCGCCGAAATAACTACCCTTTTGTTGCGTTCATAAATGGCAGATTCTAGGGTGTTGCCCTCGAGTTTAGGATGGGCAATCAGTATTTTGCCATCCACTTCACCAGCATCTATTAAATTCGGAAGCATTGGATGCGGATAAAGGGCGCGAGTGACATCTGCGCCTCTGGCATAAACCGCCACCCGCACTTCTGAGCCATCTGGGGCTTTGGCAATCACCCGTCCTGCCGATTCTTGGGTTAATAGCGCATATTCGCCCCGTTCTAGCTTCATGATTGGTGGTACAGCCAGTTGCGGCGCGGCACTGCTTGGCGCGGTTGGTGCTAAAATTTCTTCTTCGAGAAAATCATTGTCAACCGACAAGTCTAAAGACGGTAATTCTGGGGTAGCAATGGCAATTTGTTCTTGCTCCCAAGCCAAAACATCTGGCGGAGGCATAAAGACCCCAGATTCCTCGGGAAGAACATAGACCCCATCGTCGGTGTCTAGTAAATCATAAGGCTCAGACAACTCGATGGTGTCTGAGACCTTATTGGTCACGCCTTCTAACTGGCGCGGTTCTTCATTGTTCACGCGCCATCACTCGAGTAAACAAACAAAAATTTCATGTTGCCAAATGCCACTTCGTCGCCGTCGGACAAGGCTTGAGGTTCGATGATTCGTGGGCTGTATTGGGCTTGCCCGGCGCGTTTGACATAAACACCGTTGGTACTGCCAAGGTCACGAACCAACCAAAAGCCATTCTCGAGGTAGACTTCGGCATGACGACGCGAAATATAATTTTCGCCTTGTCCACCTGATAAATCAATATCCACAGGTCCGGCACTGGGGTCAAAACGTCCAACCACCATCCGTTCGGAGTGCATCACATAACCTTCGCTGCTGTTTGCCCCTAGGTTTCTTGGGATTAAACGAGCCACCCGAGGGGCATTGTTGATTGGTGTTTCCATGGTGGCTTTGAGGTTGACCGAACCATCCAAAGTGGAATCCATGGCAGCCACAACGGGTGCGACCACAACAGCCACAGGTGCGACCAAAGCGTCTGGCTCGAGGTCAAGCGCCGCTTCATCGGCGGCTGTAGCCACAGGCGCTGGAGTCAATTCTGGCAATTCTGGCAGGGGTGGCGGCGAAATCTCGGCTTCGGGCATCGGGGCTAAACCGGGGATGGCTGTTTCAATTGCACTGACCACAGGTTGCACAATTTCTGGAGCTTCAAGGTTTGGCGGAACAAAAGCAGGTATTGCATCTGCCACAGCATTAACCACTGGTGTGGCGATTGCCCCAACATTCATTTCAACCGCCGGTGCGCTCAGTTCGACACCACAACCTTCGCAGAATTTTGAACCGTCTGGATTTTCCGTACCGCATACGTGACAAACAATCATGGTGACTCCTTTAAGAATTCTATTTTAACAAGGATTACAGGGGGTTTGCACAAACCAAATAATTTTACGCCCCAATCGGTGATGGTTCATGCCCCAGTCGGGTTCATGCCCCAGTGAGTTTACGAATCTCTTCGTCCGACGGTAAACCATTGGCATTGCTCGAGCCTCCACCGACTTTAATGGTCTGGGTTTTTGCCCCCATTTTAATGGTTTTGGCTGTGCCAGCCGAAATTCCCTTACCAGAATCAAGTTCTGATTTGGCTTGGTCAAGCACTTGGGTCATGGCAGCGTTACCGAGGCGCACCGTCATGGCTCGAGCAATTTCGATGGTCTTGGCAGCCGCTTGCGGATTGGTTTGGGCTTCTTGGGCGGCTTGTTTGACCAGTCCTTCAAGGTTGCGTTGCTGCACATAGCCCATCACGGTAGGATTAACGGCAGCCGTGGCGTTCTCGTCAAAACTAAATTCAACAACCACATCCACGGGTGGAATTTCGCCCCGAGTTCCCTCGCCCGGCATGTCAAAAGTTAAACCAATCTGGGCAATTCGCACCCGAGCCGGTGGGCGCGGTGGCAAGGTTAGCTCGAGTAAAAAAGCAGTTTGGTCTTTAGATTCTAAGTTACCTGCACGGGCTTTCATTGCGCCGCCCAAGTTCTGCATTTCGCATTCGGCAAGGAATGGGTAAACTCGAGTGACCCGATCTAAGGTAACGCCTTTCACGCCACGTAAACTAAACTCGAGGTTGGTCACGACTTCACTGGCAGCGCGTTTGAATTCTTCGCCAAGCACATCGTCTAAGTTATCTGCCAGCACACTGGCGGGTGGTTTGGCATTCTGTCCAACGACGTGAATTACTCGTCCGCCGGTGCGGTCAGAAATTTCGCCCATTAAGTCTTCGTTGAATTCATCGCCCACGCCAATGCTGGTAATCGCCACGCCTTGTGCCACATAAGTATTGGTCACGGCACGGCAAGCATCTTCGTCAAAGGTTGCACCGTCTGTTAGTAACATCACCCGTTTATTGGTGTTGCCTGCTATCGTGTGGTTTAACGCCTCGAGCATCCCCAAGCCCATCATTGTGCCACCCGAGTGCTTGCGTAAGGCTTCGACAGCCGCTAACATCTGATTGCGGTTGCCTGTCGGGGCGGTTAAGGTACTGGCATCATCGTCAAATTGAACAATCGCTACGCTGTCTTTGTCAGATAAACTAGAACTCGAGACAAGGGCTTTCATGGCGTTCAGGGTTAAATCCAATTTGGTTTTGCCACCCGCCACTTTTTCACGCATACTGCCAGACGTATCCACAATAAAAGTTAAAGCCAGTGCTGCCCGAGTGGTGATTTGTGGGGTTAGCTGCGCCAACAAAAAGAGTTTTTGGGTGTCGGCACTCCCTTCGGGCGAGGCTCGTAAATAATTGCGGTGGGGGGTTAAAGAGACTTCGATCAAGGCATCCTCCTACGGAATGGTAATTACGCATCATTCTACGCTTTTTGGGCTTCAAAAGTTCCTGATTGCGGCTACGCCCAAAGGATGAGACCGATTTTTGCTTGCTAAACCAAAAATCACACCCGTAGTAGTGATTTGCGTTACAATAACAGACATGGAAAACATCACTTGGCAAGAAAAATTCCGCTACTGGTTTGATAACGTCATGGCAAAAGGTCCACTTGCGACGATTGGCTTACTGTTTGTGGCAAGCATTGCTTTTATCAGTGTGATTGGTGTACTGGTAACACTGTTTGGCTTTGCACCAAAAGGCGAAAATGACCAGCCTCAAGGCTTGCCCGATGTGATTTGGGGCAATTTAATGCGAACCCTAGACAGTGGCACAATGGGTGGCGACACGGGCTGGGGCTTTCGGGTCTTTATGTTAGTCGTGACGCTTGGCGGGGTTTTTCTGGTTGCCAGCTTAATCGGTATTATCTCTGGGGCATTTGATAGTAAAATCGAAGAACTAAAAAAAGGACGTTCGCGGGTTTTAGAAAACGATCACACCCTGATTTTGGGTTGGAACTCGCAAGTCTACGGCATTCTGAACGAAATCTGTTTAGCCAACGAGTCACGCACTCGCCCTGCAATAGTGGTCTTGTCCGAAACCGACAAAAGCGAAATGGAAGAAAGCATCCGCGAACGGGTGCAGAGCGGCAAAACCCGAATCATTTGTCGCAACGGCAATCCAATGGACTTAACCGACCTCGAATTGGGCAATTTTAACGCCGCCAGAAGCATCATTATTCTTGCCCCAACCGACACCACCGACCCAGACTCGAGCATCATCAAAACCACGCTTGCCCTAACCAATCACCCCAAGCGCACAGAAAAACCATTTCATATTGTTGCCGAAATCCAAGCTGCCGACAACTTAGAAGCCGCCAAGTTGGTTGGCAAAGACGAAGCCCATTTTATTCTGGCAAAAGACCTCATCTCGAGAATCATAGTGCAGACTTGTCGCCAAAGCGGACTTAGCGTGGTCTACACTGAATTACTCGATTTTGGCGGCGACGAAATCTATATTTCCAAACAATCCGAGCTGGCGGGCAAAACCTATTTTGAAGCCCAAATGTCATTTGCCAAATGCAGTGTCATGGGTTTTTCCAGGGGCGGCACAATTCATTTAAACCCAAGTCCAGACACAAAACTCGAGGCAAACGACGAACTAATTTTAATTGCCGAAGACGACAGCTTAATCACCCGCAGCCCAGCCCCAAGTCAGATTAACCAAGCCGCTATTTCAGATGCCAAAGAACCACAAGCCCAACCTGAAAAGACCCTGATTCTTGGTATTAACTCTACGCTTGGCACAATTATTTCCGAGCTTGACCAGTACGTTGCCAGTGGTTCACAAACCCTAATTATTGCCGATGCCGCTACTCCAGCCTTAGCCAATCCGACCAACCAGAATTTGCTCTTTAAGCGTGGCGACCCTGCCAGCCGAGCCGTTCTCGAGGGCTTACAACCTTTTGATTATGACCATATTATTGCCCTTGCCAGCGACACCATGCCGATGCAAGCCGCCGATGCCAAAACCCTGATTACCTTGCTGCACCTGCGCGACATCGCCGAGAAAAACGGCAACGATTTAAGTATTGTCTCGGAAATGCTCGACACCAAAAACCGCGAACTTGCCGAAGTTACCAAAGCCGATGACTTTATTGTGTCTGATAAGCTGATTAGTTTAATGCTGAGCCAAATCTCCGAGAACAAACAACTCGCCGAAGTCTTCAGGTATTTATTTTCCAATGATGGCTGTGAAATTTACTTGCGCCCAGCCAACTTGTATATCAAACAAGGCTCGAGCGCAGACTTTTATACTGTTTTAGAAGCTGCCAGTCGGCGCAAGGAAACCGCCATTGGCTACCGAATTGCCAAAGATGCCCACAATGCCAGCCGGTCTTATGGTGTGAAGGTCAACCCCAATAAACTCGAGACCCTGACCTTCTCGAGTGAAGATAGAATTATTGTTTTGGCAGAAGAATAGGGAAGGCGAAAGGCAAAAGGCGAAAGGCGAAAGGCAAAGGGCAAAGGGCAAAGGGCAAAGGTTTGCTTTTGCCTTTCGCCTTTATTCCTCTTGGTCGTTCAGCAACTCGAGAAAGGCTTTTTCTAGGTCTGTAGGCAACTCCTTACCGCGTCTTTCGGCGTAAAAGGTTCGGTATGCCTCGAGGGGGCTAAGTTCTGGGGCTTGGGCTGTCTGAAAAGCGGTTTTGATTTCTTGGTTTCTAATTTCGGTCTCAAGGGCAAAGAGTTGACTGGGATTCCACCATGGTTTAATGCCATTTAAGATGCGGTCTTTTAAGCCTTGCATCGGTTGCTCAAGTTGCACCACCAATTTGGCATGTCCAGTAAAGCCTTTTAATTCCTCGAGTTTGCGTTCAATGCCGTCTAGGTCGGTGCGGATGTTCTTTAAGGTCTTACCACTCGAGAGTGGAATGTGCTGGACTTTTGCGGGTTTACCGGGGCTAACTTCGATCAGATTGACTCGTTTTTGTTCGCCAGCTTCACCAAAATCGAGTTGGATAATGCTGCCACTGTACTGCACAGGTGGGGCGCTACCGAGTTCTTGGGGTTTGTGCAGATGCCCGAGTGCCACATATTGGGCGCTCGAGGGGAAACTCTGTGGGTCTAGGCTGTAACTGTTACTAACATGAAAACTGTATTCCGAATTGGAGAGCAGTCCGCCATCTAAGGTGGTGTGTAACATCAGGATATTGACCGCATCGGCGCGAAAACCTTGACAGATATGATTGACAAAAAAACGCATTCCATCGCGGTACTTTTGTCGCCACTCACCAACATCGGGGGCTTTTAGTAAATCGGCGGCTTTGACCAAACGCCGCTCGGATAAAAAGGGTAAGCCTGCCACCACCAACGAACCCGCCTGTAACTCGAGAGTCACGGCTTTTAAGTCTGGGCGGACTGTGCCGAGTAAACTGACTTTGACCTTTGAAAGTAAACCCGCCACGCTCTCTAAACGTTGCGGGTTGTCGTGATTACCAGCAATCACGACACTCGGAATACCAACCGCACCTAGTGTGAGAAAAAAATCATAGACTGCA
>JAYWHB010000575.1:0-7589 GCA_043777915.1 Deinococcales bacterium | reverse complement strand
GGCGGTGGTCTAAATTTTAACGGCGCATCTCGAGCAAGTGCTTCTTCAGCGTGGCTATCTGCGGATCGCTCATCGTGGCGCACCAAGTTTTGCCGATGGCAACACCGACCTAGCCGTGATTGCGGCATTAAAGCATCAGCCAGATTTAATTGAAATTGATGTTCATGGCACGAAAGATGGTCGGATTGTGCTGTGGCACGATGATGAAGTAAAAACTGCTGGGCAGCGTTTCAAAATTGCCGAGACTGAGTACGATGTATTGCGTCAACTGCGTTTTAGGGATAACGCCAGAATCATCAGGCTCGAGGAAGCTCTTGAAATCACCGATGGGAAAGCTGGACTATTGATAGACCTCAAAGCCAAGCATCTCGAGGTAGCTATTGCCCCAATTTTACAGCAACACCATGCCGAAAATGCCGTGGTTTGTGGCGGTTTTGTCAGCAGCCTCAAATCCTTCCAAGCAGATGGAATCAAGGTTTCTTACACCCCAGACCCTGTTCAAGATATTTTTTGGCAACGCCGCCAAGAACTCTGGACTTGGGATGCAATGACGGTGCATCACCGCACAGTTTCTAAAGCCTTATTAACTCGAGCGGGTGAGGTTGGAATGCGGGTGATTGCTTGGACGGTGGACGATACCAAACGAATGCAGGAACTGATTGCCTTGGGGATTCACGGCATCACCACCAATAAAATAGAAATTTTAAGTGCTTTGGAGGGTCAATGAATTTTTCTGGAACAGTTTCACCCAGCACGGTTGAACCGTACATCAATCATGAATTTTATGTCCCAGAGGGAACTCAGCGAGTTCGAGTCAGCCTCGAGTACGTTAAGCCCGGTATTTGCCAATTGTACCTATCGGTTTTTGCACCCAACGGCTACCGAGGCTCGAGAATGCTGCCTGCTGCCATTGGTGCGGTTTGTCTCGAGCTAGATTTAAGCGCTTCATTTGCTTCTCTGGGCGGAATTGCTGGTCAGATTGTGTCGGGGACTTGGCGGGCGCAACTGGATTTGGAACGCACCGCTTATACCGTAGATTACACGGTAAAAATCGAATTGTTTGAAACTGCAATCGATGAAACCCGAGAAGTTGAAGCTGTAGAAATTGTGATTCATAACACGGCTGGTTGGTACAAAGGCGAACTGCACAGCCACAGTCATCACTCCGATGGGCGTACCAGTGTGGCAGAAGTGGTGGCATCGGCGCGGCATCATGGTTTGGATTTCTTAAGCCTGACCGACCATTTTACCACGGCTGGTTGGGCAGAATTGGTGCAAACACCAGACCTTTGCTTGATTCAGGGTTTCGAGATTACAGGGCATCGGGGACATGCCAATCTGCACGGTTTGGCTGAGTGGGTTAATCCATTTGTGGACGAACCTCAATCGTGGAGTATCAACGATGCTGCCAAAGCAACCCATGCCCAGAACGGATTATTTTGTGTCAATCATGCTTTTTCGCTCGACCTAGGTTGGCGTTATCACGAATTTGACTGGAATAACTGCGACCTGCTCGAGATTTATCATCATCATGAAGGCGAAGACAATCTTCGCCAGCTTGGACTGTGGGATGAATTGCTTCGGGCTGGTAAACGGATTACTGGTGTGGCTGGAACAGATTCCCATGACCCGTTTCGTGGACGGCATCGCCTCGGGCAAGTCTTTACGGTTGTCTATGCCACGGCGCTCGAGAGAAGTGCAATTTTAGCTGGACTGCGCCAAGGGGCGGCTTATGTCACGCTTGGACCAGATTTGGGTTTTACTGCCAGCCATGCCACAAAAACGGTTGGTATGGGCGAAACACTCGAGAAAAACGGTGCTGTACGCTTGAACATCGAAATTATGCAACTCGAGCAACCCGCCCGTTTGGTGGTCTTGAAAAACGGTTGGTACTTTAAGCACCTCGATTTAAGTCCTGTAAACCATGAGATTCAACTTGAAGATACCCAACCCGAAACGGGCTATTACCGTCTCGAGTTATACGCTCGAGTGTCACAAAATACGCTGGGTTCAGGGCGAGCTTGGGCGCAGACTTTGTGCTTATCAAATCCAATTTTTATGACCTAAAACCTACTGTCAGGGTTTTGTGACTTGCAGTGACCTGATTTACCTCCATTAGATTGACGTTCGTGAATGCGTCCGCTCGAGTCATTTAGATGAGCTTTACACTAAACCATAGCCTTAGACTCGAGGTTTTTGGCTTAGACACGTGGAAACTCGAGCTTCCACGTGTCTAAGCACAACACTGGCTTATACAAAATTAAGTCAGTTTCAGGCTCAAAGTTTAAGACTCGCGCCTACCACTAACAGGTGTGTCGAAATGCCCGTACCTTCAAGCCCTCAGACTTGGTAGAGTAAGGTAGTTGTGATTAGTGGTCGCTTAAAAGATGTCCCCATCGAAGACATCCTTAGCCTGATTGCCGGAGGGCGCAAATCGGGGGTCTTGGTGGTCAATTTGGACGAACGTGAAGCCAAAATCCACTTTGAGGACGGCAAGATTTTGTATGCTCGAGTTGAAGATGGGGCAAACCTTGGCGAATACCTTGTACGGCTTGAGATGACCACGCCCGAAGATGTGCAGAAACTGGTCGGTAAACAAAAACAAGAAAATCCGCATACCCCACTGGGGATGATGGCAGTGCGAAACGGGGTCATTAACGACCAAGACCTTCGCACCGCCCTAGAAGCCCAAGTGCTTGACGCGATGATTGAAGTGATGATTTGGGCAGATATTCCCCGTTCCAGATTTAACTTTAAGGAACGAGGCTTGGACGCTTCGCAAGTGCCAACGCCGCATTTACTTGATGCCTCGGGGATGCTGATGGAATGCACGCGGCGCTTAGACGAATGGCGGCGTGGGCAAGTCAAACCCCAAGATGTTCTCGAGGTGGCTGTGGATTTACAAGGCGATAGCCGCACTGCCAAATTAACCCTTGGGCAATGGGAACTGATGTACCTTGTGGATGGGCAACGCAGTGCTGCCAGTATTGCCGCCGAACTCAATGTCCCAGAAGGCGAGACTTATTATCAACTTTTTTTAATGCAGGAACAAAAATTGCTTCGCCCTGCCGAAGTGCGTGGCGAAGACCCTTGGGTTCTGATTGTCTCGACCTCGCAAACCACACGGCGGCTTTGTACCCTGACCCTGACCCGCGAACGTTACCGAGTGATGCACGCCACGACCTTGGAAACTGCCAAGAATCTGCTCGAGACGCGCCGTCCCAATACTATTTTGCTGGATTGGGAAGATGCCTTAGAGACGATTAAAACCATTCGTGATAAACGCAACCTAACCCCAATTGTGGCAATTGTGCAAACTGAACCAAGGGTGGGTATTGGGTTATTTCGCAACCATGCTACCACCAATGTGCGTTATCTGATTAAGCCGTACAGCGAAATGCAGTTAATTCGTTCGATTGGGGCGGTCACTGGCAGAGCCGTTTAAGACCACAATTGTCCCCATTTAAGGTATTCTTAACCCATGTCTCGAGTCTTAATGATTGGTGCTGGCGGTGTAGGCGGCGTGGTGGCGAAAAAATGCGCCCAGAACGATTCGGTGTTTACCGAACTAATGATTGCCAGTCGTACCAAAGCCAAGTGCGATAAAATCGCTGGTGAAATAAAAGAATTCTTTCCGAACTCCAAAACTGTCGTGACCACTGCCCAAGTGGATGCCGATGATGTGGCAGCCTTGGTCAAGTTAATTGGTGAGTTCAAACCGAAAATGGTGATTAACGTTGCCCTGCCTTATCAAGACCTGCCAATCATGGATGCCTGTTTAGAAACAGGGGTGCATTACTTGGACACCGCCAATTACGAACCCAAAGACCTTGCAAAGTTTGAATACTCTTGGCAGTGGGCATACAAAGAACGCTTTAAAAATGCTGGTTTAATGGCGCTTTTGGGTTCTGGTTTTGACCCCGGGGCAACCAATGTCTACAGTGCTTACCACGCCAAGCATCATTTTGACGAGATGCACTACATGGACATTGTGGACTGCAACAACGGTTCTCACGGCAAGGCATTTGCCACAAATTTTAATCCAGAAATCAACATCCGCGAAATTACTGCCAATGGGCGTTACTGGGAAAATGGCGCATGGATCGAAACCACGCCGCTCGAGATTAGCCAAGATATTTATTATCCACGGGTGCAAACCCGCAAGTCTTTTGTGCTGTACCACGAAGAACTCGAGAGTCTGGTGAAGCACTACCCAACCCTCAAACGGGCGCGTTTCTGGATGACCTTTGGTGAGCAGTACATCAAGTATCTATCTGTTCTCGAGACGGTCGGTATGACCGCCATAGAACCGATTCGGATTAAAGGTGTTGACATTGCCCCAATTGAATTCTTAAAAGCGATTCTACCTGCGCCCGAAAGTCTGGCTGCCAATTACACCGGACAAACCTGTATTGGGGTGCAGATTAAGGGCATCAAAGACGGCAAACCAAAAACCCATTTTATTTACAATGTTTGCGACCACGCCGAGACCTTCAAGGAAGTCCAAGCCCAAGGCATTAGTTACACCACGGGTGTACCTGCGATGATTGGCGCAATGCTGATGCTCGAGGGCAAATGGATGAAAGCTGGAGTCTGGAACATGGAACAATTTGACCCAGACCCATTTATGGAAGCCATGAACAAATGGGGACTGCCTTGGCATGAACTGACCGACATTGAACTGGTCAAAGACTAGCCGCTATGGACAAACGGTTTTTGTGGGGGTTTGTGCTTGTACCACTTGCATTGGTTGGTTTTTTTGAAGGTATCAGATTGAACCGTTCTGAACCAGTAGAAACTGCTCCTATGCTGGTATTAAGTGACTTTCAACGTTGTCACTTAATGGTCAAATATAGCCTTACAAAAGAAGGAGCAAAGTTTTTTCCAAGAACTTGCAAAGAAGCTCGGGATTTATTCGCCACAACAGGGACTACACTTCCATTGATGCTCGCAAATACTGAAATTGAGTATGACCAAGGAAAAGTTGTTACAATTCGGGGTCAAACTTCAGAAGGTCTTTGGTACCAGGTAGACACTCGATATGGCAGAAACTTAAAAGTCGTCCCCGTGACTCGTTAGATATTCGAGTAGACTTAGTTCATGAAATTACCGATTGGTATCCAAAATTTTGCTCTTCTCCGCGAAGCCAGCATGGTCTATGTGGATAAGACCATGCTGATTGCTCCTTTACTCGTGGCAGGAAGGTATTTTTTGGCACGTCCAAGGCGTTTCGGGAAATCATTACTGCTTTCTACATTTCAAGCTATTTTTAATGGACGCAAAGAATTATTTGCTGGACTTTGGCTCGAGAATAACCATGACTTTAAGCCTCGCCCAGTCATTCGGATTGATTTTAGTCGCTTGGATTTTAAGGAACGTTCTCTCGAGATTGCGATTGTTGATAGTTTTGCTCAGTCAGCCCTTGATTACGGGATTACTTTGCAAGCCACGACTGCCAAAAGTGCTTTTGAAGAACTGATTTTAGGGTTGTATAAACTGCATTCCGAGCGTGTGGTGGTGCTGGTGGATGAATACGATAAACCCATCACCGATACGCTCTTTGCAGATGAACAACGCCGCATTAACCAAGCCACCTTAAAAAGTGTGTATGGTGTGCTAAAACCAATGGATGAATACTTACATTTGGTTTTTTTGACAGGTGTTTCTAAAATTGGCAAACTCAGTTTGTTTTCTGACTTGAACAACCTCCAAGACATTAGTCTTAACGCCAAGTACGCTAATCTTTGTGGTTACAGCCATGAAGAAATTGTTACGCACTTTACAAGTTATCTCGAGGCAGTTGCCGAATTTCAAGGGGTTAATCTTGAGCAGCTTTGGGTCAGTGTAAAGCAATGGTACAACGGCTATTCATGGGATGGGGTGCATACCCTCTATTGCCCGTTTAGTTTCCTGCTTTTTCTCGAGCAGCAACGTTTTAAGTCGTACTGGTATGAAACTGGTACACCAACGTTTTTAATGGAAATGATTCGCAATGCCAAGCTCAACCCATTTGAATTTGATGGCTTAGAAGTCTCGGAAAGTATTATCACTGCCACCGATATTGAGCGACTTGACCCTGTAAGTTTAATGTTCCAAACGGGTTATTTAACAATTCAGAGCATCGAAAATAATCCGATTGGTACGGTTTACGCACTGGCTTACCCAAACGAGGAAGTGCGCCAAGCCTTCTCGAGTGGTTTACTGCTCGAGTACAGTTCTTTGCTGCCTTTTCAGGTCAATCAGCTTGGTCTCGAGTTACAACGAGCGCTGATTCGTTTGGATTGGCAAGTATTTTTTACAGCCGTGAATCGCACCTTGGCTGGGATTCCATACGAGATTTTTCCTAGACAAGAAGTTTATCTGCATAGCCTTGTGCATCTCATGCTGGTCAGCACAGGTTTACGCATTCAGAGCCAAGTTCAGACTGCGCTTGGGCGCATAGATTCATTGCTCGAGACACAAACGCATTTTATGATTTTTGAATTCAAAAATGGCGGCAGTGTCGAAATGGCTTGGCAGCAAATCACCGAAAAAGAATATGCTAAAGGATTAGTAGGTAAACCCGTGATTGGTTTAGCTGTGATTTTTGATTTAGAAAGTAAAAGTATTACTGATTGGAAAGCAAAAATACTCACCTGACACTTTGCTATAACACCATACTTAAATCAGCAATTCAAGATGAAATTCTGAATGCTGCTCGAGCGCGGCAATACACAAATCAAGTTCCTCAAGTAATTCAATTCGGTCATCGTCTTTGAGGTGTGGCAGCACAGTTTTATCCTCGAGCAACGCAATTCTTAATGCCCGAAAGGTTTGTAAGCCTGTATCTGATAAAAACCATTGCATTTGTTCAGGTGTGTACGCGGGTTCATCTGAATCTGGGTCTATCTGGTCGTCAAAAACCCCTGCGTTGTAGGCTGCGTCGGTGCTATCTATAAAACTGGATAAAAGCGGCACGTCTAGGTTCTGGCAGAGTGTATCTAGGCGCTCGGTTTCTTGGTAAAGCACACTTAAATCAGTTTCGATACTCTCGAGTTTGGCTAAATTCCTAAATTGTAACCAGTAGGTCAGGCTCATGCTTTGACCCTCTTTGCTTTTTTGACTTGGCGATTGGCGGCTGCCACTGCGCTCATGACCCAAGGTTCGAGCCGCTCCCAGTCCTCGAGAATGTCCTCTGGGGCGCGGTAATAACTCATGCTGATGCTTTTACTGCTGGTTTCGTAAGTAAAAGGCTCGAGCTTGGCGTTTTTGAACATCTCAATGTTTTGGCTGTCGGTTTTTAAGTACAGCACGTCCTCGGCAATTAAACCAATCATGCGGTCTTGGGTGTACACCCCCCAACCGCCAAACATGCTTTTGCAACGTGCTTGGAGTGGGGTTAAGGTTTCTTCGATAAACTGCACAAAAGCGGGTTTGGTTTTCATCTCAGACCAGCCTCTTTGAATTTCTCTAAACCCTTGGCAGTTAAGTTCTCGAGTTCGATTTGTAGCTCTGGCTCGGGTTTTTTGAAGTTAAAGCAGGATTTGCCCTGCATTCGTTTTTTTAGACTTTCAGAGATGCCCTCGAGTAATTCTGGGTAAGCATAAACC
>JAYWHB010000574.1:0-7593 GCA_043777915.1 Deinococcales bacterium | reverse complement strand
GCCCATTGCTCGAGGGCAGGGCAGCCCCGTCCAGACCGCCGAGTTTCCAAGCCAGGCTGAGCGCCAATGGGATACCTTTAGCAATGTATTTTTCGGCTTCGCTTAGGCTGCTCAACCGATGCACATAGGCTCTCAAACCTTTAGAACCCGCATACGCCATGTTAAAAGACCAATTGCCAGCCCCATTATAAGCCGTATCCCAAACGGTTTTAGCCGCCATCGGCACGGAATCCGCCAATTTTTGCCCAAGTTTTTGACTCCAATACTCGAGTAGCATGGTCAGGCTGGTTGGACTGCACCAAACCCGTCCGCCATTGGGGTAAATCATTTGTGAACGCATTGGCACGGCTAAATCTGTACCCCAAACGGCTTGATTGGACTTACTAGACACCACTTTTTGATGCTGCGAGGAATCGGACAGAACAGCCGCTAAGCCAAACAGGGTTGGGCTTAGCCCGATTTTTTTACTCGAGAAGCGCACCCGAATTTGCAGTGCATCAGCCAAAGATTTTAATTTGAGGGTATCGGTGTCAACATCGCCAAAAGAATCGGCTTGCCCAGTCACACTTTGCCTAACCAGACTTAAATCGGTACTCCAAGAACCCAATTGAAAATACTTAGACCACGCCCCAGCCACCCTCGCTCGAGCCTCGAGTTGTAGGGCTGTGCCGATTGGTGTAAAGGCATTCCAAGATAGCACCGCCGTGTCAAAACGCCCCGCAATAAAACCTGTCTCGAGAATTCCAGATAACTTATTTTTGTCTAAACCAAGTGCTAAAGCATCACTCGAAGCAGATGTTAAATCCTGCAAGCTGGCAAATTTCAGCACTTGAGCATCAAACCCAGTCCAAAGCGTCACTCGAGGGGTCTGAGCAGCCAAACCCACACCAAGCAGAAACATAAATCCAAAAAACCATTTCATCAAAGGTATTCTACATGACAATCAAATTGGTGCTAGGATTTTGTCATGAAACTTCGATTTGAAAATATGCAAACCATCACCCCGAATAATCTCGAGGGGCTATCTAAAATTCACCTCGAGCAATTAAAGGTTTCCGGCACAGCGTATGGGCATGATTCAAAAACAGCCACCGAGACTTTGGCGCAGACATTTTCGGCAGAAGAAGATGGGCAAGGGTACGCCGAATTCTGGCAAGTGGCTGACCAAGCCACCGACGAAATTCTTTACGATGTCTGGGTTTTTGATGTGGATACCGCCATGGTTTACTTTGCAAATACCACAGATGATGTGGGTGTGAGCATGATGCAATTTAGTTTTGATATTTGTGAGGATAACGACCAAATAGACCAAGAAGAACTCTGCGCTGACTTGCAAGAGGCTTATGAAAATAAACCTGAATCCGAAACCGACCCGAACACACCGCTTGGTGCATACCAACAAGCCATTCAAAACTCAAAGCAATAACAGGTAAGATGGGTGCATGTCTTATAAAAACCTGTTTAGTCTCGAGGGAAAAACCGCCGTTGTGGTTGGTGCAGCCAGTGGAATTGGGCAAGCTGCCGCCAAAGGCTTAGCCGATTTTGGCGCAAAAGTGATTGTGGCAGACATGAATCTCGAGGGCGCAGAGCAAACTGCCCAAATGATTCGGGAAGCTGGTGGGGTTGCCGAAGTGCGTATGGCAAATTTATCCGATGCCTCGAGTGTCACTGCCCTTTTTACGGGTTTAGAAAAAGTGGATGTGATGGTTTGTACCCCAGCCATCAATGTCCGCAAACGTTTACTAGACTACACCGATGAAGAATTTGATAAGGTGGTTGGCTTAAACCTCAAAGGTAATTTCAGGTTACTGCGTGAGGCTGGACGCTTTATGAAAAATCAAGGCTCAGGTTCAATTATTGTCTTCTCGAGCATTCGCAGTTTGGTGGTCGAACCCGGACAAGGTATTTACGCCGCGACCAAAGCGGGCGTGCTGCAAATTGTCAAAACCTTAGCGGCAGAACTTGCCGAGTACGGTGTGCGAGTCAACGCCATCGGACCCGGGGTGGTCAACACGCCCTTAACCGCACCAATTAAAGCCAATAAAGAATGGTACGAAGCCTACGCTAAAAAAAGTGCGCTTGGGCGATGGGCAGAAGTGGATGAAATGGTCGGACCTGTGATTTATTTAGCCAGCCAAGCCTCGAGTTTTGTGACAGGTACAATTCATTTTGTGGATGGTGGTTGGACAGCCATAGATGGAAGATTCACACCGCCACTATAATTCTACTCGAGTAAATTCCTAAGCCAACGCTCGGGCGAATTCAAAAATCCTTTCCAATCACGCAGTAACTCGAGGTCATCGGGGGCGCTTTGGCGAATACCCCAAGCGCCAAACTCGAGAATGCCGGCGTTAGGCAAAGACAATAATATCGGGGAATGTGTCGCACAAATCACCTGCGCTCCTCTTGAAGCCAGATTGTGCAGTAATGCCAGTAAACCCAATTGCGACTGGAACGACAAAGCCGTTTCGGGTTCGTCCAGCAAGTAAAACCCACTCGAGTCAAAGTGTTCGTTCAGGATATGCAGTAACCGCTCACCGTGCGAACGAGAACTATAACCGCGTTCAAAGCGTCTGGCTCGAGTAGATTCAAGGTCAGTAATAAGGTCTGATAAGGTACTGGCACGAAGAAAAAATCCTTCTGGTGAAGCATCATCTGGTGTTCCAAGTTTGGTATTCCAAGAAAGTGCTGCATCCTCGAGCGATAATTCTGTGCCTGTGCGCTTTAAGTATGGTGTGCTTGCGCCAATGCGTTTATAGCGCACCGCAATACTCTCGAGGACGGTGGTTTTACCACTGCCATTCTCGCCGATAAAAAAAGTGATTGGATTTGAAAATTTTAAGCCGTTGTCTCGTATTTGTTGCACGGCTGGAATGTTGTACGGGTGCGCCTCGAGCCAAGGCGTTGGTTCGTAGTTCAGTGATTGTAAATGCAGCCGTTTCACTGGATTAATTACAACATGGTACTTTATGAGCAGTTTAAGGCGCTCAGGCTCGAGATACACGCTTTGGTGGCAGGGTTATACCAGCAAGGCAAAGGGCGAAAGCATTTAACTTTCGCCCTTTGCCCTTCGCCTTTCTACTTGGTCTTACCAGACAGTAAATCCTCGGCTTGCTTTTGGGCTTTATCCAGTGCATCTTTAGCACTGATTTTGCCTGCCACGGCTTCTTTGATTCCAGCCTCGAGAATATTAAAGCGAATCGCTTCCCAATCAGAAATGCCGGGTTCATAATCGGCAAAACGGGCTTGTTTAATCACATTGTTAAATTCTGGGTTATTTTTAACGTAATTCTTGTATTCAACCGTTTCAGATGCCAAGTCACTCGAGGGGACATAGCCTGTTTGGGTGGCAAAAATTGCGCTGTTGCGGGCTTGCACTGCAAAGTTCATAAATTTACCAGCAATGGTTTGTTGGGCTTTACTCGAGTCGTTAAAAACCACAAGGTTTGTGCCTTGAATGAGGGCAACCCCGGGTACGCCGCGTTTTGCGCCGGGTAGGGTGTCAATACCAAGGTTGAATTTCGCAGCACTCTTATAAAATGGCATTCCAGCACTGGTGTCGAGCGCAAAACCAAAAGTATCGTTGAGTTGGCTGTTGATAAAACCGGAAGTGATTGGACGGGCTGCTTTTTCGGCTGTTAAATCCAAAAACCACTGTAAGGCTTTGACCGCAATCGGGCTGTTGAGTTTAACTTTGCCGTTCTCTTCGTATTTGCCACCCAATGTTAAGAAAATGGGTGCAAAGGTGCTGGCGGTGGGTTGAAACCAAAAAGCTGGAGCGCCTTGGGCTTTAGAAATGGCTCGGACGGTGCTGGTGAATTCCTCGAGCGTGGCTGGAACTTTGGCATTGTATTTTTTCAACAAGTCTTTATTGCTGTACATCAGTTGAACACTTTTATTAAACGGCAGTCCATACCACACGCCCTTAAAGGTTGCGGCTTCGACAAAGCGTTTTTGCAAGTACAGAGGTTTGACTCCGACCGCTTTTAAGTCAACAAGTTTATCTGCCTCGAGATACAGGGCAATGTTATTTTCAAAGGCTTGTGCCATCGCGGGGACTTTACCTGCTGCAAAACCAGCTTTGATTTTGGTGGATAAATCGCCGTAACCACCTTGTGGAATGGGCAGTACACAAGTTGCACCGGCGGTTTTGTTAAACTCGGCAGCCAAGGCGTTCAACACGTTCTGCTGAACTGCATCTCGGAAACCATGCCAGAATTCGGCGACGGTACTTGCTTTTGCACATTGGGCTTTGACCACATCGGCTGGGGTTTGTTGCGCCCACGAAGTTGCGGCGGCAATGACACCAAATGCACCTAGAATAGCTAATTTTTTCATGTTGACTCCTTTTAGTCTCGAGACTCCTCGAGTAACACCTTACTCTAGCATTTGACGTAAACCTTGTCAGGTGATGGTCAGATTTACCATTTTGGGCTGCGTTTCTCAAGAAAAGCCGTCACGCCCTCACATAAATCATCTGTGCCGCGAATCCAAGCGTTGACTGTGGCAGCGTGTTGCAAACCATCCTCGAGACCGAAGCTGTACAAACTGCCGAGCAATTCTTTGGTAGTGCTAAGGGCAGTTTGGGAATTCTGTGCAATTTGCCGTGCGATTTCCACGGCTCGAGTTAAAGCTGTGCCACTTGGAACAATCTCGTTGACCAAACCCATGCGCTGTGCCTCGAGTGCCGAAATCAGTTTACCCGTCAGAAGCAATTCTCGAGCGTGTTTTTCGCCAATGGCTCGGATTAAAAAAACACTGACAATCGCCGCCACAAAACCAAGTTTGACTTCGGTATAGCCAATTTTGGTGGTTTCAGCAGCCACAATCAAATCACAAGCTGTGGCAAGCCCCGCCCCACCAGCCACGGCTGCCCCTTCGAGTGCCGCAATTATCGGTTTAGGAAACTGATAAATACGTTTTAGGGTTTGTGCAATTAAACTCGAGTCTTGTTTTTGCATTTCGGCAGATGCGCTTAGTAAATTCTTCAAATTCTCCAAGTCTGCCCCGCTCGAGAAGGTATTGTTTGCGCCTGTCAGTACCACAGCCCGAATGTGTGGGTTGGTCTCGAGTGCTGCCAAATGGGTTTGTAATGCCTCTAACAGCGCAGGGGAGAGTGCATTGCGAACCTCTGGGCGATTCAGGGTTAGAACCGCGATTTGATTTTGAATTTCTAGTAACACAAACGCTGACATAAATAATTCTACTCAAACTGAGCAACAAAAAGCGCACAACCAGACTCAAGCCGAACATCTATGTTTCCAAATGCAATGTTAGAAATTCCTAGGCTAGAACCAAATTCAAGCATGGCATTCTCGAGATTCCATTTGGCGTTTTGAAGGCTTAAACCAGTGCAGTTCTCGAGCGCCAGAACGCTAAAAGTCTGGTTATTCTCGAGCGGAATGCCGTGCTGGTTTACAATTATCCAAGCCGCTTCAAATCCACTCTCGAGATTCACCACAAACCCATTTTTTGTTTCTCGAGCCGCAAGAAGTGCAATCCCAAGCGCATGGTCAAACCGTCCACCAAATGCCCCAAGTATGGTGGCACTGGTTGCCCCTAGGCTTTTAGCACACAATACTGCCAACTCGAGGTCGGTGCTGTCTTTTTCTGCTGGGAAAGTCTGGCGTGGGGCATCTAGGATAATCCCATCGCTCGAGTCAAAATCCCCGACCCATTGTGTGACCGTTAAACCCAGCCTAACGGCGTGCCTTGCTCCACCATCAGCCGCTACCACAAGACTGGTTTTCCCTGCCAAAGCGATAACTCGAGGGGTGATGCTCAGGTCTCCAGCCGCAAGAATAAGCGCGTGCATAGGCTTTACTTGCGTTTGAAACTCGGTTTTTCATCCTCGGGTTCTTGACCGTCTAAGTTTTGAATAGCAGACACAAAATCTTGGACATTATCAAAATCCTTGTAGACACTGGCAAAACGAATATACGCCACATCGTCTATGCCGCGTAAAAATTTCATGGCACGGCGACCAATTTCAACACTCTGAATTTCGGTGTCGCCAAAGCCATCTTCTAAACTAAAGGCAAAAGCCCGTAAGCGCTCGGCATCCACGGGGCGTTTTTCACAGGCAATAATCAAGCCACGCAGCAATTTATCGGGGTCAAAGGTTTCTTTGCGCCCAGAGCGTTTAAGTACCGTCAAAGGCTCGAATTGAGCGCGTTCATAACTGGTAAATCGGTAGCCACAATTGGGGCATTCTCTGCGCCGACGAATACTTGCCCCTTCATCCGAAGGACGCGAATCCACAACTCGAGTATCCAAATGCTGACAACGAGGGCATTTCATAGGGCGCTCCGCGCAGGCGAAAGGCGAAAGGCAAAAGGCGAAAGGCAAAAACCAAACTGACCTTCGCCTTTTGCCTTTTGCCTTTTAACTGTTTTTCTCATTCTAAGAACTCCCGAGGAATGATTTTTTTGCGTTCGGGCAAAGGCGCAAGTTTAACTCCGATGGTTTGACCCGTAATGCCCCTTGCCGCAGGCAATGCCAAACTTAAAGCACTTTCACCAAGTCGGGCATCAAAATCCACACCACCAGAAATTCTCGAGGGAACAAGCGCATTGGTTCGCACCCCCATATCGGATAAACCACCCACAATCCCCGAAAGGTACGCCCGTAAACCCCTTGTGTGCGGTTCGTTGTTGTCCGAAGGCGGCAAGACCAGTGTTGCCCACGCAAGCGGCGCTCGGCGCATCAGGGCTTGCATCACCAAGTAACTCGAGCGGGCTTGGACTTCAAACATCTCATTGAATTCAGATTCGGTCAGTTTCTTAAATGGCGTAACACTGACTCCATCGGCAATATGTACCAATCCAGAGATACTGCCATAAATCTCGAGAATTTTATCAAAAACTTTTTTAACCTCGAGTTGTACCGATGTGTCGCCCTTTACAGGAATGGTTTCAATACCGAGTCGCTCGAGTTCGGCGGCTGTTTGCGAAGCGGCTTCGGGATTCGGGTCAATCACCACCACCGTCGCCCCAGCCAAACCTAAAGCCCGAGCAATACTATGCCCAAAGCCCCGACCAGCCCCACTGACCGCAATCACGGTGTCAGCTAAGGGCTTGGCAGAAATCGGATTTTGAAGACTGGTCTGGGTCACAAGTGCATCATACTCATTTATTGGGGTGCTTGCCAAACTCGAGTAACCATGCTACACTCCCAAAGCTCAAGTAAGAGCAAATCCCAAGAGGGGCTGTGGCGCAGTTGGGAGCGCGTCTGAATGGCATTCAGAAGGTCAGCGGTTCGAACCCGCTCAGCTCCACCAATAAAAAAACCGCTTTTGAAGGCGGTTTTTTTATTTTATGTTTAAGCCACTTAGCCGATGCAAAGTTTATCTACGCTAGGTACATTGTGGCTACCTCGTGGTCTTGGGCTGCTGCTCGAGGATTTGGCTAACGTTTTTCGTTATTCTTTTCACTGAGGTTATTATGTTTGACAAGCGTTTGTCTTGGGTTTCCGAGACGAGTTTAAGCCATGCGTGGTTCAGAACAAGAATTCAAGGATTTTCTCGAGCGTTACCGTGTAGTTACGCCCTTAGACTGGCACGACCAAGCCGTAAAAAGCCGTCCAGATATTATC
>JAYWHB010000573.1:0-2742 GCA_043777915.1 Deinococcales bacterium | reverse complement strand
CCGCGCCCCTCGAGCATCAAACGCAATAACTCAAGCCGAGGACGAAATACAAGCAGATAAGTTACTGGATAAACACATAATCGGCACTGGATTCACCCCAAGTCACCCGAACAGGCAAACGCAAATCAAAACTGGTTGGGAGCTTGACCGCGCCTAGACTGACTTTTGGGAATGTCCCCGAAAAACTGTATAAACCCGCCCCATTTTCGACACTGTAACGGGTTGCGCCTTGGATAAACTCGAGTTGATTGACTGGATTACTGCCCGGCTCGAGGGCAACCGAGAAATACAGTATTTTGCCAGTTCGCTCGAGATTTAAGTTCGCCAGCACTTTTTGGACATTGGTTTGTAAACCCTTCTCGAGATTGGCAACTTGTTCAAAAGGCATTAGGAAAATACTGGCATCGTCTACTGAGTTAAATTCGGAAGTGTAAAAAAGATGCAGCCCACGCACACCTGCCTTTAACTCGAGTTCTTCCCACGGTAATTCAAAGTTCTGCACTGGATTGGCTATTGGCTCTGGGGCTGGGGCTTTGAGTTGCAGTGCCTCAAGCAGCACACGCGGCGCAAGCCAACGCTTATTTTGCAGCAGCACCGCCGCATTAAGGCGAATATCTTGACCATCCACAATCACATCAAAACTATTGGGGAATAAATAGGTAATTCGTTTTTCAAAACGCAAGGTGGCTCGAGCCGAATCTGCCACAAAACTGCCTTGATTTAATTCAGCCACTTTTTGTAAATCGTACATGATGGTGTCAGAATCCTTTAAGACCATTGCCAGCCAAATATCGTCTGGAACAGCACTCAATGCCATGCTCGAGACAAATAAAAGCATCAGCACCAAAAACCTTTTCACACCTGTAGTCTAAGCCAAAAACCAAAAAAAAGCTGTGAGAATCTAAGCCTTTTGGCTTTCGACTTTGGTTTCAAGTCTGCTAAAATCTAAACGTTATGAGCGTACCAAATCAAAAACCATCTTTTCATCGCACCCAACTCGAATCTGGTGGGGCAGTCCTCGCACCAATGGCGGGTTTTTCCGATGCGCCATTTCGTTTGCTCTGCCGTGAGTACGGCGCAGCTTGGGCAGTCACGGAAATGGTCTCGAGCATGGGCGTAGTCATGAACGGCAAAAAAAGTTTTGAAATCGGCGAGCCTTACGAGGGTGAACCAAACCTGATTATTCAACTCTTCGGTTCAGACCCACAAATCATGGCAGAAGCTGGCGCTAAACTGTATGAGGAATTTAAGCCCGTGGCGCTTGACATCAACATGGGTTGCCCTGTACCAAAAATTGTCAAAAACGGCGGCGGGGCGTGCTTACTGCAAACCCCAGACCTTGCCCATGATGTGATTGCTGCCTTAGATAAAGCTGTACCTGTACCTGTTAGCGCTAAAATCCGCTTGGGCTGGGATAAATACAACGCCATTGAAGTTGCCAAAGCCTTAGAATCTGGTGGTGCAGCCAGTATTGCCCTGCACGGACGCACCCGCGCCCAAGCCTACTCTGGACAAGCCGACTGGGACAAAATTGAAGAAGTCTCGAGCCACCTAAGCATTCCCCTGATTGGCAGTGGCGATGTGGTTTCTAAAACCATATTTGAAGAGCGCAAACACAAAGCCAGTGGCATCATGATTGGACGTGGTGCAGTTGGTCGCCCGTGGATTTTCCAAGAAGTATTGGGTGGTGCGAGTCTCGAGTTACCCGAAATTGTGCAACTTGCCTACCGCCACTGCTTACTGAATGCCGAATGGTACGGCGAACAAACGGGAATGCGGCAAATGCGTGGGGTTTTACCGCATTATTTTAAGGGATTTGCTGGGGCAAACCGTGTGCGCCAACAAATTACCCAAGTTTTGAACTTAGAAAGTGTTCGGGTCTTGTTTGGCGAAATTTTCCCAGAGGTAAACTTAGACCATGTGAGCATGGGCGCAGCTTTTGAAGGACACCGAGCCGCCACACTAGATGGGCATTCATCTCGAGAAAAAAAGGTGTAACATCATGACTATGAACACAACCATTGACCGAGCATTGAGCCAAGCCGAATCAATGCTACTCGAGCAGAACGTCATTGCTTTTGAAAAAGAATTAGAATTGGAAATGACAAAAGCGATTGCTCAGATTCAAACGGGTGAAGGTATTGATACTTATGCCACTCAAGAAGAATTTGAGGTGATGCTCCATCGCCGCCTACGCGCTCACACTACCAAAATTTCAAAACAGTCTTGAAGATGCGCTGGACTCTTTAGGAAAAGACCAGACTGCAAAAGATTCGCTCATACCAGCCATTGCCCAAGTTGTTGTTCGCCTAAAAGAACAACCTCGTTCTGGGCATTTTGAACCTTTGCCTTCTGGCGTTAAAAACTTTGAAGGTATCGAATTTCGCAAACTCGAGTTTGGATTGCCTAAAATTCGTGGAGCAGCAGGTCAGTGGCGTTTGATGTACTTTTTGCGATTAGCTGATAATGCTATTTTCTTGTTCTGGGTGTACTCGCATGGTCAGTACCCAAAACGCCCAAACCCTCAAGAATTAGGCTTAGAAATTGAATTTGGACTCGAGGAAATTACAAAGTCATGAGGTTGTTGGTTTTGTCAGACTTGCATCTCGAGTTTGCACCTTTTAAAGCACCAAAAACCGATGCTGATGTGATTATTTTAGCAGGTGATACTGACATTGGTTTAAGAGGTATTGAGTGGGCAAAGTTACATTTTCCAACCAAGCCTGTGCTGTACATCCTTGG
>JAYWHB010000572.1:0-7603 GCA_043777915.1 Deinococcales bacterium | reverse complement strand
CCCGTAAACGACTTCCAGCCTCGAGCAGTTCAGGGTCTACTTTGGTACGAGAACGGGTAATTAACCCATCAAATTCGGGTAAACGGCGCAGGATGTCCTCGCGGGGCATGTTCACGACATACTCAATGTGAAAGCCATCACGGTCAAAGCTGCCTGGGCGGAATTTCATTTCATCACAAATCAAAATACGCTGCATCGCCCAAACTTTACCGACTCGAGATGAGATGTGGCAAGTCTCAGGACTAGACTTGTTCATGATTCTCATATGATTTTGTCTACACTGTTGCGGTTGCCATCAAGAGGATGGCGTTATACGCAAAGTCTTTGCGTAGGGTCGCGTAGGCACGGGATGGTTCTGGGTTAAAACGCGAATGAGCGAGTTGTTTAGAGAGATGTTCTCTCGAGAAACGTCTCTATAAGCGACCCCGAAAGGAAACCCCCATGTTTACGGATTATCCGTTGTCTGCTGCTGTCGTCTCGAGCCTTGCCGCCCGAGGTATCACCATTCCAACCCCCATTCAAGCCGAATCGCTGCCTTTTTCTTTAGAAGGACGCGATATTTTAGGTCGCGCCCGCACTGGCACTGGCAAAACCCTTGCCTTTGCATTGCCAATTGTTACCAAGCTCGAACCAAGCCGCCAAAAAGGGCGTTTGCCACGGGCTTTGATTCTCGCGCCAACCCGCGAACTCGCCAAGCAAACCGCCAAAGAATTTGAGCAATTGGGTGTTCTCGAGGTTCAAGAATTTTACGGTGGCACAAGTTACGCCAGCCAAGAACGCGCCATTCGTTTTGGTGTGGATGTGATTGTTGGTACACCCGGACGAATCCAAGACCATTTAGACCGTAACAACTTAGATTTTTCGGCACTCGAGTTTGTTGTCTTAGACGAAGCCGACGAAATGCTGAGCATGGGATTCCAAGACCAAGTAGAAAAAATTCTCGAGTCTGCGCCACCTGAACGTCAGACCATGCTTTTTAGTGCCACCATGCCGCGCTGGGTCGAACGCCTTGCCGCTAAGCACCAAAAGAACGCCGCCAAAATAGATTTGGTCGAAAATAGCTCCTCGGTGCAAAGTACCGTGCAGCACCACAGCATTAAAATTCAAGCTGCACAGCGCACTCGAGTTTTGGCTGATATGCTGACCGTGCTTGCCCCAGAACGTGCGATTATTTTTACCCGCACCAAGCGCGATTGCGACGAACTGGCGTTAGAACTGATTCACCGTGGCTTTGAAGCCGAAGCGATTCACGGCGACCTTGCCCAAAGCCAACGCGAACGTGTGCTTGATGGTTTCCGTGCTGGACGTAGCCGTGTTTTGGTCGCCACCGATGTTGCGGCTCGCGGTATTGACATTCCAGATATTGAATTGGTGGTTCAACACCACTTTCCACATGATACCGAAAGCTATATTCACCGTTCTGGACGAACAGGACGGGCTGGACGTAGCGGCAAAGCGATTGTTTTGTACACCCAACGTGAAGAACGCGATTTGCGGAACTTAGAGCGCGTGATTGGTAATAAATTTATTCCACTCGAAGCCCCAAGCCCAATTGAAGTTCGCACTGCCGCCGCTCGTCACGCAGCCAATGAACTAACCCGTATTCCAGCCGAAGTGCTTGCACCGTTCCAATACGAAGCCGATAGGTTACTCGAGGAAATGGGCGCAGAAGCTCTGGCTCGAGCCTTAGCCGTGATTGCTGGTGTGACCCACGCTCCGAAAAAAGTCAGTTTGCTGACCGAAGAAGAAGGCTTAACCACCTTAGAATTGCGTGGTCAACGCCTGAGTATCCCACGGGCGGTTGCGATGATTGCTAAGGGCGCAAATATCAGCAGTAAAACCCTAGGCAAAATGCAAATGTTTGGCGATGGCATCTATGTGGATGTCCCCAACGAAATCCTTGCAAAACTTTTGGCGCTCTCACCACTCGAGGATGTAACCATCGAGGTTGCGACTGAACTCCATGCCGAACCACAACAACGCACCGAACGCCGTTACGACGAACGTAGCGGAGGACGCGGCAGCTTCAATAATCGTCAAGGCTCAGACCGTGGTGGTTATAGCCAAGACCGTGGTGGTTACAGTCAAGACCGTGGCAACAGCCGCCCACAAGGGAATTTCTCGAGTAGTGCCAGTCCAAGAACCAGTGGTTACAAATACCGCGACGACCGAGGCAACCCAGTCGCCGCCGCCCCACAAGGCAATGCACAAACCCGCGCTCAAGCTGTCCAAACTGGCGCTCGAGATGAACGCCCAAGCACCAACAGCAGCCGCCGTGATTTCTCCCCAGCCCCACGCGAAGGTGGCTTTGCACGCGGTAAACGCTTTGAACGCCGCTAGAATCAGTTGAAAGTAAAGACCCCCAAGAGTTTGGGGGTCTTTTTTATTACTATTAGCGGACTGCTTGCTCGAGATAATGCGCTTTTAGGCACTCCCCCGTCGCAAGCGGCGACCCCATCAACGAGGGGGTTTGGGTTTGGGAAATTGGAAATGGTGTTTAGGAACTGGGATTTAATAAAATCCGTGAATGGCAGGGAGGGGACAAGCCCCTCCCCTACGAAAAAACACCGTCCTGTAGGGGAGACCCTTGTGGTCTCCCTGTTTTAGGTCATATTTTGGTATTTTCACAATTGGGAAGTAATTAAATCCCAAGTCCTTAGCATGGGTTTCTCAAAGCTCAAAGCTCATAGCCCTAAGCAATCCTCACCTCGAGTTGCTGGGCTTGCATGGCTTCTATAAAATCTTTAGGCGCACCCGAATCGGTAATCAGTAGTGTCGCATCTTGCAACTGTGCAAAACTGACCAGTGTAGCCCTTGCTAGTTTAGAACTATCCACTAAGGCATAAGCACTGTCTACCGCTTCTATCATGGCTTTAATGATGTTGGACATATCGGCATGGGGCGTGGAATAGCCTTTTTGCAATGAAACACCAGTTGCGCCAAAAAAGGCTTTATCGGCATGGTAGACCTCTAAAGTTCGTACTGCCGCAGGTCCGATTAACGCCATGCTGTGCTGGCGAATCTGCCCGCCGACAAGTAAAATTTCCCAAGTTGTGTCGGCTAACTCGAGCGCCACTGGAATTGAATTGGTGATGATGTAGAGCGAACGAAAACGTTTTTTCATCAGCCGCGCCAAGGTTAAAACCGTGCTGCCTGCCCCCAAAATAATCGAATCGCCATCTTCGATGTACTCGAGGGCAGCTCTGGCAATGGCTTCTTTTTGCGCTTGTTGTAAATTGATTTTCTCGCCAAAGGATGGATTAAATAAGCTCTTATGGGCATGGCTTGCCCCACCGTGGGTGCGGTGCAGCAAACCACGTTCCTCGAGTTCGGCTAGGTCTTTACGAATCGTGACCGAACTGACCGCAAACTGCGGTGACAATTCATCCACCAAGACCGAGCCTTGCTGCTCGAGCAATTGAATGATTTTAGCGCGGCGTTCTTCGGCTTTCATGGTTATTTGCCAAAAGGAATTTTGAAGGGTTTACCTGCCCAGTCCTCACGCAGCCACGCCCAATCGGAATCATCCACTGGCGCAACTGCCCGTTGCTCGGGAGTATGGTCGCCAGCTAAGAAATTCAGGAAATAGACATTAGAACCCGGCGGGGCAGAAACTGGATGATAGCCGACAGGCGTTAAAATTAAATCCCCATCTTTAACCAGCAAAAGTTCGTCTAAACCATGTTCTGGACTGTAGTTGCGATGCACTGCCCAACCAATATCGGCGGGTTCGATGCGGTAATAATAGGTTTCTTCGACGTACAGCGAACCACGCAGACCATCATGGCGATGCGGCGGAATACCAGACCAAAATCCAGATGGGGTGTATACCTCGAACAGCACCAAACGCTCGGCGGGTAAGTCTGGACCAAGAATATGATTGACTTGGCGGGTGGCATTCGCGCCGCCGCGCACTTCAGTTTTCATTTCGCTTGGGGTAAAGACCCGAAATGGAAATAAACCTGTGGCTGGAGCGCTACCAATCGCAAAGAGTGTATCCTCTCGAGCCACCACGTTGTACGCGGTTTTGGGCGGCATATAGACCACATGTGGCAGTTCTAAGAACACACTCGAGCGGGATAAGGGAATCAGTTGACCGACTGCTTGGACTTCAAATGAACCAGAAATTGGTACGAGTGCGGCTTCTTGATCAAAAGTAGAGCCTTCAAAAGACTCACCAGCTTTTAAGGATACGGTTTTGAACGATAAAAATTGCCAGCCAAATGATGCGGGTGAAACTTCGACAACCCCGTTATTTGGCTTAAACTGATTTGGTGAATTCATAGATGCCTCCTGATGGTGGGCGACCCCCGTCGCTTGAAGCTCCGTCGCCCCTACGGTAAATCTACGGTAAATCGTTAATGCCCCAATAATTTAATAAAATGCGCCGCTTCTCGAGACACGGCTTCTCGAGCTTCGGTGTAAACGGCTCGGTGATTGTTCAGAACACTTGACCGTTCCTGCCAGACTTTTAATAATGCTCTGTAGGATGCCGAACCGATATTGACTTTGACTACACCGAGTTTAGAGGCGGCGATTAAATCTGTTTCGGCAATTCCACTACCACCATGCAGCACCAACGGGGCTTTGGTCAGCGAAGCAATCGTCTCGAGGCGCGGCAAATCAAGGCGTGAAGATTGCCCGTGTTCAGAACCCACCGAACACGCCACCATGTCCGCCCCAGCTTCAAATAATGCCAGTGCTTCTTCAAAGTTGCTTGGTTCGGATTCGCCCTTGTTAAAACGTTCAGCCGAAACCTCCAAACTTGCGCCAGTCTCATGGGCAATTTGAGCTAGAACTTTGGTCTGACGCACCAGTTCGGCAAACTCGAGACCACCACCATCGAGCATCACCGAAGAATAGCCAGCTTGCAAACAGGTCTGCGCCATCTCTAGCCCTAAACCATGGTCAAGATGTAGCATGATTGGAACACCAGATTCCTCAGCTAAGGCTTTGACCATGGCGACCATTACCTTTGGCGAAGCAAAAGCAAGGTCGGCTTGGTAGGTCTGTAGAATAATTGGAGCATTTAAGGCTGATGCTGCCTCCACACAACCTCTTGCCATCTCGAGACTACAAAAATTAAAGGCTGGCAGGGCAAAACCTTTACGGAATGCTCGAGTAATCAATTCGCGCCCATCTTGCACAAACGGCATTAAAAACCACCTTGGGACTGGATAAATGCCAGCGCTTCGGGCAAAAAAGCACTAAATTCAGAGCAACCAATTCGGGTCACAACAATCGCGCCGCAAGCATTGGCAATCCGACAAGACTTGTACCAATCCCAGCCTTGTAAAAACCCATAAATAAAACCAGCCGCAAACGCATCGCCCGCGCCAAGCACACTGACCACATCCACTCTGAAACCGTTGGCTGAAATCACCTCGCCATTGGCTAGGAACACATCTGCGCCCCTTGCGCCGCGCTTGACCACCAAGGCATCTAGCCCCTTTGCCAGCAGCACTTTTATATTTTCCTCGAGATTGCCCTTAATTTCGGGGGCAGTAATTTGTGAGTTGTGAATCTGTAAATCTTCGAGTCTGGTCAGCATTGCGGCGTTAATTTCTTCTTCTGTGCCAAACGCCACATTCACAAGCGGCAACAGCGCCCGAATCTGTACCCCAAAAGCCCTTGGGTCATGCCACTGGTCGGCTCTAAAATCCAAGTCCAAAAATACGGTTAAACTAAGTGCCTTGGCTTGTTCTGCTAAGAAAAAAACCGCACTGCGACTCGGTTCTTTGGCTAAAGCCGCCCCAGAGAGTTGTACGGCTCGAGTCGTCTCAAGTGGCAGCGCCAGCACATCATCTATGCCGAGTTGAATATCGGCGGCGTTTTCTCGGTAAAACATGGTTGGAAACGTGTTTGGCGGTTCAATTCCCACCACTACCGCACTGCTTTTTGTTCCCGATTTAACTGGAATAAATTTGGTTTCCACCCCTTCTTTTTGCAGATGACTTAGAATAAATTCGCCAACTTTATCCGCACCGACCGCCGTTAAAAGCGCAACCTTCAAACCCAAGCGACTCGAGCCAACTGCGATGTTGAGTGGACTCCCGCCGATAGATGCACCAAACGAAGAAATTTGCGGAAATGAAGCACCGACATCATTGGAGTATAAATCTATCGAAGAACGACCCATGGTAATTAAATCAAACATGGCAACCCCTCGAGACGTTTTTTGGGGCTGAAGAAAAGAAGTAAGCTCTCACGCACTCCCCCCGCCTTCTTGCTCACAAGACAGCACCTTGCGGGCTGTTCGCGCTTCGGCGACCCCCTCGTTGAGGGGGTTCTGGTGTAGTGGTTTTGGCTTTTCATATCTTGAATCTGAAACAAAAGAACAAACCGAACAACCCTCTCCCGCGCTGTTTGGCGGGATGAGGGTGTCGCGCCTAAGCGCGGCGGGTGAGGGTTGCACCGCGTTTTGGACAAATCATTCTCGAGAATTGGGTTTTTGTTGTCCTGTTCGCCTAATTTCTCTGCTTGGAAAATCATAAACCCGCCACCTTTGCCAGATGCTCTCGGTTGCGTTTGGCACTGATTTTAGGCTCACCCATGCCGGGCAGAACATCTTGTTCGACACAAATCCAACCTTGGTAATCTAATGTCTCGAGTTTTTTTGTGACAGCCGCAAAGTCCACGCTACCAAGTCCAAGTTCACAGAACACACCGTGTCCAATGGCTTCTTTGTAATTCCAATGCTCATCTCGAGCTTGGGTTGCCACGCTTGGGCTGCAATCTTTGTAATGCACGTACCACAAACGCTCTTTGAAGGTCTCGAGGGCGGATAAAACCAGTTCTGGATTGTTTGTGCCAGAACCGTACAAGAAATGCCCCGTGTCAAAGACCAAGCCCAAATACTGCGAGTCGGTGCGTGCCAGTAATTCCTCGATTTCCCACGGGGCTTCGACGTAACCACCACAATGATGATGGAACACACTGCGTAAACCCGTTTCGTCATGAACCGCTTTGGCGGCATTATTGACCCCTCGAGCAAAGGTTTTCCAGTCTGCGTCGGACAAACTTAAATCCCTTGTGATTCGACCAGCGTGTTCAAAACGGGGTGCGTCACGGCTGTGTTCGTCGGCAATCACCACAAATGGTTGGGTGTTGGTGTCGCCAATGTCCGCTACGCTTTTTAATAACTTTGCATTGCGAAGAATTTTTTCTGTTCCGCTCGTGTGTTCACTCGAGTCCCTAAAATACACACCCTCATATGCCCCAAGCATCGTTAGATTTCTCGAGACCAAGGCTTCACGAAGCGAGGCGGTCTCGGTGGGCATAAACCCATAATCACCAAGTTCTGTCCCTGTGTATCCAGACTCGACAAGTTCATCTAGCATCTGATGAAACGAAATACTCTGCCCCCACCCCTCGATTGTTCCCCATGAACACGGCGCATTTGCTAATTGAATTTTTTTCATATCACCCCTTGCAGTTTTATCGTAGGGGCGAGGCATGCCTCGCCCTGCCCGAAACGTCATTGTTCTACCCAAATTCTAGAATCGTTCTTGCTTTGTCCTGCCTAGAATGTTCCTGTATTACTGATGTTTAACGAAATCCAAATTATTTTTTAAAACAAAGAACACTGTTTTTGGAATCGTTA
>JAYWHB010000571.1:0-7649 GCA_043777915.1 Deinococcales bacterium | reverse complement strand
CCGTTGGTACTTTAGCTAAGTCAATCTGTTTATTAAAGGTGCTACCCAGTGCCATTCCCGTTGGCTCGAGAACAATGCGCTGTACCACATCTGCGCCCCGAGAAAGCACATAGCCAATGTTTGATTCGCCAACAAAGCCAAGGTCTACAATATCGGCGAGAAAATGCCGAGCCTGCCCTGCGGGAATCGCATCTGCCACTTTTTTGGCAAGGTTGGTTGTGCCATTTACGCCCTTGTCCTCGAGTTTGCTGCTGAGGTTTGCCACATACAAGACTGGGAAAACATTGCCGTTGAACCGAGCGGGAGCAGCCGGCGAGGCGCTGATGCTTGGCATATAGATTTTGCCGTTTTGAATGGTTGCGCCCCACAACTGATTCGGACTGGTTTTCACTGTGCCTTTGTTTGTGCCATCGGGAATAAAACCACTGTCTAATGCCTCGAGTCCAATGCCAAGTTCTTGGCGCAGTGTTCCGACATTAAAAAGCCGCACATTGCCAAGGCGACTGGTGTCTGTACCTTCGGCATCTGGCACAGGCTTACCATAGAATTCTGGAATCACTACGGTTTCGTCGTTATCGTCGCTATTGCCATTATTGGTGACTGCTAAACCACGCGGATTCTTAATTGCCCAAGTGCCAATTCGGGTCATGCTTTTGGTGTCCCAGACCGAAACTCGAGACTGGGCAAATTCGGCTACAAATAACTTTGCACCCGTCGGCGAGAGTGCTACACCAGTTGGTTCTGAGCCGACTTGTACCGTCCCAGAAACCACAAATGCACCAGTTTTTAGACCCGAAACTCGAGTCACAGTAGCATCGGCACGGTTTGCCACAAAAAAAGTATTGTCGTCTGGTGCAATCACTACACTACTGGGTTCATCGCCTGTTTTAAGGGTTGTAATTTTACGATTTGTGTCCATATCAAACACCGAAACCGAATCATTTTCTGGATTGACCATCACCACTCGAGCATCATCGGTGGTAATTGCCAATGTGGCAGATTTACTCGAGCGCGGCAAGACTTTGGGATTATCTTGAGCCAAAGAATTAAATTGTGTTGCAGCAACACCAACCAAACCAAGTGCGAGCAAACCCGTCAGCACTCGAGCAGCCGTGAATTTCATAAAACTCCTTTAAGAGCTATAGAGGAAGGAGGAAAGATAAAAGAGAAATAAAGACCTTCCTCCTTTATCTTTCCTCTATCACTTAATATCTCCGCAAATAATGCCGCCGCCAATTCCACCATCTGCGCCAACATCTCGTTGGTGATACTGGACGTATTGGCTACCTGTTAATTTGGCGGTGTCTACGGTTGTTTCGGCAGTGGCGTTGCCATTGGCATCGGCAGAAAGGCGCAACAACACCAGAGCCACAGGACCTTGGGCAGCACATGCACCATTATGGACATGTCCAATATGATTGGTGCTTTTGGTCAGACCTGTTACTGCAACAACAATTTTGGTTTTCCCATCGGTCTGGGCAACCAGTGTTGCCACACCTTTAGCGGTGCTGGCAGAGCCATCGGCAAAAGTGTTCAGGCTCGAGAGGGCAACTTGTTTGCCATCCACAGCGGCGGGAGCGCAAGCCGCAAAACCTAGGGAAAGTGCCGCGATAACGAACTTCTCGAGTAACTTCATAATGACCTCCGAAGGAACAGGGCTAAGTTTTTTCTACCTTCGCCTTTCGCCTTTTGCCTTTTGCCTGCCTTACGGTTTGTACTGGTCTAACCCACCAGCTTTTTCAAAAGCTGTGTTTAAGGCAGTTGATACAACCAATGGAGCGCTGTCTTTGTTGCCCGGTAATGTCCCAGCGAAAACCTCGAGCATGTCTAAGTAACCGTCGCCATCAGAATCTTTTTTCTCGGCTAAGGTATCAAAAAGGGCTTTGCTGATGTCACCACTCATATTATTTTGTAGCCGTTGCCCAAAGGTATTCCACGGAGCGCCCCCGTCGGCACTGACATGACAATAGGTACAGCCAATACGGTTGTTGGTCAGCTTAAATTGCTTCACCACCTGTTCGCGATAACTGCCAAAAGCACTGACCGAACCGAGTTGCGAGAGTCCAAAACCACCCAAAACCAACAAGACCAAAATAAACCGAATTCTACCCATACCGCCCCCTAAATTGAAATTTCTACTACAGTCTAGTACAAAAACGTCTCAATTGCGTCTCAATCCGACTTAGGATAGCCAAGCCTGAGATTTCCAAGAAACCCATGAGCAAATCGCCATTTTTCCAAGACATGAACAGATGGTACAAGGTAGGGCGTAAATTGGGCGTAAACTCAAACTTTGACGTGTATCAGACAGGCTCGAGCCGCACCAACCAAGTACAGCGAACCAGCAATTAAGACCTTGGCTCGAGACTCTACTGCCTCGAGTGCTGCGTCGAGACTGGGATGTGCCGTGCCGCCGTAAGTTCGGGCTAACTCGAGTGGGTCAACCCCTTGCGGACTGACCGAGACAAAATGCAGTTCGGTGGCTAAACCAAGCAGAGGCTCGAGAATTTCCGGGACACGCTTGCGGCTCATGGCGGCAAAAACCAAGGCAAATTGTTGCCCAGCTAAACTCGAGGCAAGTGCCTGAGCGCCGGCTGGATTGTGCGCTCCATCCAAAATAAATTGACAATCATTAATAGTTATCGTCTCGAGTCGTCCAGCCCAAGTTGCTGCCAAAGCTGCTTCAACAGTGTTTTCCGAGTAACCAAGTAAGCGCAGGGTTGCCACCGCCAAAGCCGCATTCTCGAGTTGATGTGTGCCTTGTAGCAGTGGGGCATGGGGTAGTAAAAATAGGGGATTGTTTTTCTCGAGAACATACAATGGCGCGTTTTTTTCCTTGGCAACGGCACGAATCACGTCAAGCGCTTTACCTCGAGCGGCGGTCAGCACTGGCACACCAGCCCGAATTCCACCCGCTTTTTCCCAAGCAATATTCTCGAGGACAGTTGGGTAATCACCAATGCCAATTGTGGCTTCGTGGTCAAGGTCTATGTTGGTGATGATGGTGGCTTGGACATGCTCAATACTCGAGGTGGCATCATGCCGAGCGCCCACGCCCGCTTCGATGACTGCCAAATTTACGGCTTCTTGACGAAAATACTCGAGGGCTAATACAAGTGTTAAATCAAAAAAAGCCGCATCGGAGGTGTGCTGCATCGCCCACTGTATAAACTCGAGAACGACTTCTTTGGGAATCCGTTGCCCATTTATTTCAATTCGTTCACGGTAATCTTCTAAATGCGGCGAGGTAAAACGCCCAACTTTTAGACCACTGGCTTGCAAACCAGCCGCTAACATGGCGCAAGTGCTGCCTTTGCCATTTGTGCCAATCACATGAATGGTCTTCAAAGCCGTTTGCGGATACCCGCGTTGCTCGAGAAGTGCCAAAGTGCGAATCCCAGAACGCACATCACCGGCTCGAGTTCGAGCAAATAACCATTCTAGGGCTGTTTCATAAGTCATCTCGAGATGCGGAACTCCACCGCACCAAGCGTTAAACTCATGCCTTCGGTCAGTTGGGCAGTTTCATTTTCGGCGAGTTGCTTTCCACCCACAAAAGTGCCATTGGTGCTGCCTAAATCGGTGATGCTTAAACTATCGGCGCGAGCCTCGAGCCGAGCATGTTGCCCACTAATGCTGGCTTCTGGGATGACGATTTGATTCTCCTCGCCGCGCCCAAGCGTGACCGTACCAAAAGGTAACTCGAGGGTTTCTGCGCCGCGTAATTTCCAATACTCGAGGGCTTTTGGAATAGGGATAACTCTAGCTTCTGGGATTGGAACAACCACTGGAATTTCTGGGATTGGTGGTGCTACTCGAGTCTCTGGAATTTCTTCCTCTGCCCTTGGCGCTCCCCCACCATCTTTGGTTTCAAACAAGAACTCTGTGCCACCAAATTTAATCGTGTCACCATTGACCAAAGCGGCACTCGAGAGACTGTTGCCATTGACCAGCACAGCTTCGCCGTTGTACATCCAACGCCCAGCATTAAAGTTAAATGTGCCAAGTTTTAATGCCAAGTTTTTCTCGCGGTACAAGCCAATGTCGTTGCCATCGGAACGCCCAACCGTGACTATGGGCTTACCCAGAATGTACTGCTTGCCCTCATATGACCCAGTAGTAATTCCAGTCAGCCAAGCGGTTTTTAAGGCTTGCTGCACAAGCTGCAACATTAAACCAACCGCAAAACCAAGGGCTGCAAAACCAAGTAAACGCCCGAGTAATTCTAACGCTCCACTCGAGAACGCCCCACCCAACAGACTAAAAACCAGTCCACCAACCACACCACCAACTGTGCCACCAATTGCGCCGCGTATGGCTTTGGCAGGGGAACGGTCTGCTAAGCCAAGTACCCCACCCGCAATCGTGCCAACCACTGCCCAGCCAATCACCCGTGCGCCATCACCAAAAATAGCAAAAAGCACCTGCCCTAGAAGCGCTCCACCAACCCCAAGGAGCGCACTGGCTGGAATCACCCAAAGGAGGTCACGCCACCAACGCCCACGTAAACCTAGGGTGTTTTCGGCAATTAACAGCGCCCCACCCAGAAAAAGCGTCACCAAAGCCCCTAAAATAAGCGCATCGGCAAAAGTGCGATTTCCACCCGCGCCGCTCGAGAAAAGATTGCGGATTTTGGCATCGGCTTTACTAAAAGCTGCCGCAAAATTACCAGAACTGGTCGGAAAAACCAGACTTGGGTCGCCCGTCAAGGTTTGCAAAAAACCAATGTCGGCATCCACTGTGCCAACCACCACAATACGGTAGCCAGAGGCGCGTAAACTATTGGCGGTTGTCAGGGTGCGCGGTTTAGCGACTTCGGCGGGTTCGATGTTAGAACCCGGTTGACCATCGGTGAACAGTAAAATCACGCGGCTTGTGCCAAGCTCGGCTGCCCCTAAAGACTGGGCGGCAGTCTCTAAACCAGATGCCATTTCGGTTGCGCCATTGGCTACAAATTGACCAATAGTGTTTAAGTGCCGACCTGTATCTTTGGAAAAAAGCGAAACCGTACTGGCATCACTCGAGAAACGGTTAATGCTCATGCCTTCCAGCGCTGTATTGGTCTCGAGCTTCTGACGTGCCACATAATCAGATGCCGCCCGTTTGACCTCCTCGAGCTTGCCTTCTTGCTCCATGCTGCCGCTTGTGTCTATCAGCAGTGCCACGGCGACTTTATTGTTTTCTGGGGCGTTATTGATGCTGGCAGGAAAAAGGACTTCAAATAAAATTGCACCAATCACACAGGCAATCGCACCAATAATTCCGTAAGTTAGACTCGAGGCTTTCATGCTTATACTTTACGCGAATCTTGCGCCTCGAGTTTCGAGATGGGCTTGGTGTTGTTGATAACGCTAAGAATGGGTAACTTGAGGCTTGGGCGAGAATTTTGACGTAAACTAAGAGTATGAAAAAATTGATTGGTTTGAGCTTGGTCTTGGGTTCTTTGTTGGTGGCTTGCCCAGCGCCGCCTTATGTGCCAACCCTGACCAATGAAGCCAATACGCCTTTTTACGATGCAATCAATACAAAACGCCAAAGCGCTTCGGGTGGCACACCGATTAACTGTGCAGCATCGGGTTCGCAATTCCCCGCTAAGAATTTTACGACACCTTCGCCTAATTTGGTCTTGGATACGCAATTACAAAAAGCTGCTCATAATCATGCTGATTTTATGGCAAAAAATCATAAAACTGGGATGCCGTCAGACCCACATAATGGCGCGGGTGATGGCACAGTTCTCGCTCGAGCCAAAGCCGCAGGATTTAACGGCTTGAGCTTAGGTGAAATCATGGCATTTGAATTTACTGAAACCAGTGCGGTGATTACTGCTTGGATTAACAGCACCGTCGGACACTGCCAAGTCTTTATGGATACCGATTTTAATCGTTATGGGGCGGCTATTGTGACCGTACCAAATAATGGCAAAAAATACTGGGTTGTTTCATTTGGGAAGCTCTGAGCGCTCGAGACTGATTACCGTTTTTACGGTTTATGTGATGCAATGCTGAATTCTATGAACTGTGCTACCGTTCCCTTGTCGATTTGATTGATAAAGCTGATAGTCGATTCTTGTGAGGTAGATTATGAAATTGTCGTATTGTCGTCCTGTCGTCCTGTTATCTCTTTTAAGCGTAGTGATGATGCTAACCTCTTGTGGGCAGAACACAACAGCCCAGTCTCCCATCAATGAGGCTCGAGAAATCAGTGAGTCAAAATATCCGACCATCGTTACACGTTCCACAAGCGCAAAACTCAGTGCTGAAACAGTTGAGCAGATAAAAAACGCAAAGGCAATACTTCATAGATTTTCCGATGGGCGTGTTCTTAGGGTTTTTAACGATTCTGGTGACGCAGTGGACTTTGGTAATCATATTATTGTAGCTAACTTCAAAGACCTACCAATAGTTATTGAAGAATATGAAAAAAGAATAGCCAATAAAAAAGTGGCATTGCTACAAAATCCCCTGATTGTTAGTGATGCACCTGCTGATAGCAGTAAGATTTCTACACAGGGTGTTGGAATTAAGCCACATGTGTGTGTGCCATCGTTTCTTGATGGTGTTTGCCTTTGGCAGAGTGGTATTCCATACTTTATTGATTCGAGTGTCACGGGCGCAAATGTAACAAAAGTAACGAATGCAATCAATGCTTGGAATGCTTCAAATACTGGCGTAAAGTATCGTCCTAGAACAAATACCAGCGAACCTTGGGTAAATTTTCGCATCTCGGATTCGTGTAGCTCATGGGTTGGACGTTATCAGGCTACGTCTAGTGGAAGCTATTTTGGACAGAATATCAATCTCGATAACGCTGCATATTGTATCGATAAACAACGGGCTATTCTTCACGAGATGGGTCACGCCACTGGGCTTTGGCATGAGCAACAGCGTTGTGACAGAGACGCTTTTCTTGTCGTCACAAATACCGACGATGTAAATTATGGTAAGCGTTGTGAGAGCAATGTTGCTCAATATGGAAAATTAGATTTTGATTCTGTCATGATGTATTCACAGCTTTTTGTCACTCCGCGTTCTGATTTGCCAGAATTTCCTTCAACTACTTATGACGGAAATTCGGCAAACATGGGGCTGTTGAATAATTTAAGCCTTGGGGATGAAAGTGCTATCAATCAAGCCTACCAACTGCCAAATCCTGCTACCACATCTATAGCAGAAGCTCACGGCGCTAATTACGGCTGGCAAAGCTGGGTCAACAATAACACTGTTGCTGGTACGACTGGACAAGGTTTACGTCTCGAGGCATTTCGGATTACTGTTAAGAATATCCGTGCTGGCTTGGGGATTTCTTATCAGCCTTATGTTTCGGGTTTAGGATGGTTACAAGCTGTTTCTGATGGTGGTGTCGCTGGTACAACAGGCACAGGGCGACAACTCGAGGCATTTCAGATTTCCCTAACTGGTAGTACCTCTGGTTGCAGTCTTTCTTATCGCGCTCATGCGGCTGGCATAGGTTGGATGAGTTGGGTAGGTTCGGGGGTCTCGGGAACAACAGGACAGAATCGTCGTTTAGAAGCCATTCAAGTCAATATTTCTTGCAATTGATAAGGGGTGATTATGAAAATGCGATTACTTTTGGTTTATCTAATCCCTTCTGTTTTATTTTTTGGCTGCCCCAGAATGGTAGTAGAT
>JAYWHB010000570.1:0-7655 GCA_043777915.1 Deinococcales bacterium | reverse complement strand
ACAACGTGCAGCCACATCTTGATAGGCAGTTAAGGTTGTTGGGTATGGCACGCTCGCGGCGGCTGGGTACTCGAAATTCACACCATAAATAAATGACTGGGCTTCTGCACCTACCAAGTACCTTAAAAAATGCAGTCCGGCGCTTTTACGGCGACTGCTTTTAAGAATTCCAGCCCCGCTCGAGTCCTTGAGATTACCAGCATCACCTGCTTTGAACATATGGGCGCTAATTCGGTAGCCAGCCCGTTGAATCCGCATCATGGTCGTGTGACCCGTAAAAACCACATCGAGAATGCCATTACCTACATCTTCGAGCATTCCAGTGTTGCCACTGCCGTAGTCTTGTGGCTCGAGCGCAATAATGGCTTGTAACCATGTTTTGGCGGTATTTTCACCTTGGGTATTGGCAATGTGTCCAACAATTTCTTGAAAGCCACTATCAAGCGGTGCCCAGCCAATTTTACCTTTGAAGTTTTTCCATTTTTCAAGCTCAAAAATACTTTGTGGTAATTGTTCGGGTTTAACATTATCGCGGTTGTAAGCCAAAACTCGGAAACGCAAGGCGATAGGCAGCCAATCTTGGCTGGCACTAATCAGGTTTGGCGCGATGTCGCTAACGGCACTGTTTGGCAATTTCCAAAATTGCTTATTTTTAGAGAATGTATCCAAGTTGCGTGCCGAGTTACCAATAAAAATATCGGCTTTGGGGGTTTTGCTTTCTTTGCCGAGTTGCTCGAGCATGGCGGTATCGTTACCATAAACCACATTTATTTTTAAGCCTGTTTTTTGTTGATATTGCTTCACCAATGGTTCGATGGTGCTACGGTTTCGACCGGTGTAAATGGTTAGGTCAGCCGTACTTGTTTGGCTTAGGGCAAGTTGACTGACCGCGAGGCTTGTACCAAGCAGCAGCAGTCCTGAAAGAGTGAGAATTTTTTTCACAAGCGCTAATGTATAGTAAACCAGTCGGATTTGTCAAATTAAAAAGTTTTTACTGTTCTACACGAAATTTGTAGCAATCTATAGGCTTATTTGTACCCAAAGACATTTGACCGCTTGACAAACTCGAGCAACTTACATTAGATTTAATCCGACTTAACCACTCGGATTAGTATAAATTATGCAAACCATTCCTAACTCCCCGCAACCCATAGACTGCGCCCTGCTCGAGTGGCGCAGTGCTAGACGATTCCAAAGCACACCGATTGCCGAATCTACCCTGCGTGAATTGCTTGAACTGGCGGTTCATGCGCCCTGCTCGAGACTGGCGCAACCGTGGCGTTTTAGTGTGCCGGGCAAAACCACCCGCACCCGGTTAACCAGAATAGCCCATGATGTCACCCGAGGTATCGCTGGTTCTAATGCCGCCCTGCAAACCGCTAAAATGCTGCATCAAGCCCCCGCTTTGGTGGCGGTTAGTGTTCTGTACACCAACAGCCAAAACATTCGGGCGCAACGCGAAGATTATGCGGCTGTTTGCTGTGCAATTCAAAACCTGACTTTGGCGGCTCATGCCCGTGGCCTTGCAATTTGGTGGCGCAGTGGGTATGTGGTGCGTCACGCCAATACTGCCAGTCTTTTTAAGCTGGGGGCAAACGAAGAATTGGTTGGTTTGCTGCACATTGGCTACCCAATTGCTGGGGTGTACCAAAATCTCAAGCCTGCCAGTAACCACACGCGCTGGCTCGAGTAAAGGAGTTTTATGTGCCTGATTGTTAATCCGATTGCTGCCCGTTCCGAATACCGTTTTGTGGCACAGTGCGAACACGGCACGGTTTTTGTGCATTGGCAAATCAGTTGTTGGACATTAGCCATAACCGATTTTAACAATTTAACGCAATTTCTCGAGACCACCAAAACCAACCCTGAAACCGAAGTCAAAGACGGCGCTCACGCCCTAAAACGCGCCCACAGTGGTGTTCAGCTTTGGATTGGGATTGCCGCTTTGGGTTTTAGTCATCCAGACTGGCAAGAATTTTTAGATTTAATGCTTGAGTCCGCACCGCAAATCAACGAATTTTTAATCGTCCCAAAACGCAGAAACTCGAGTCTTGTCTTTAATTAAGGAGTAATTATGAAAAGTATTGTGATTGTCTACGGAAGCACTTACGGAAATACCGCCGAAGCCGCCGAGGGTTTGGCGCAGCAGTTGTTCGATAACTACCAAGTTGAACTGAGCATGGATAGTGTAAATGAAGCCGATTTGAGCGGACTCGAGGAATTTGATGTGGCGCTGCTTGGGTGCAGCACATGGCACGACGGCAAACTCCAAGACGATTGGGAATTTAAGTTCGATGAACTCGAGAAGTTAAACCTGACGGGTAAAAAAATCGGGCTGTTTGGCGCAGGCGACCAAGCGGGCTATGACAGCACTTTCCAAGATGCACTGGGGATTCTGGGGCGTAAACTGCGCGAACGCGGTGCAAAATTGGTAGGTTTTACCAGCACCAATGGCTACGAGTACACAAAGTCCGACGGCGAAGAAAACGGGCAATTTATGGGGTTAGCCCTTGATTACGATAACCAAGCCAACCTGAACACACCGCGTATTCACGCTTGGGTAGCCCAACTTGCCACAGAACTCAGTCTCGAGCCTAAAATGGTGACTGCATGAGCCAATACCTAACCCTCCCCGAAACCGCCCGCAGCTTAATGGCTCGAGCCGAACGTGCGATTATTGGCACTGTTTCGCCCGATGGTTTTCCGTTTGCCAGTCTGGTCGAAATTGCGCCACTCGAGAACGGCGATGCGCTGCTTTTGATGTCGGATTTATCGCAGCACTCTAAAAACCTGAAACTCGAGCCTAAAGCCAGTTTACTTTTAACCGATGATGCTAACAGCAGCCTTGCTTTTGCTACAGGCAGAGCAACCTTGTCTGGGGTTGTGGAATTTACCGACCAAGCTAAGCACCTAGAACACTGGAAAATACTGCATCCTAAGTCCATGCTTGGTGGTTTCCATGATTTTAAGCTCTATACTTTTACGACTGCTCGGGCTTATGTGGTGGCAGGTTTTGGACGGGTTGGTAGTGTGACTTTAGATAAATACCGCGAGGCTTCTCCTGATTTATTAGCCACTAACTTGCGCGGCATGGTTGAACACATGAACACCGACCACCGCCAGAATTTACTGGATTATAGCCATGCCCTCCTCGAGCAAACATGGACAGAAAAAGCCGTGCTGCTTGGGATGGATAGGTATGGGATGGACTTGCATCTCTCAGGTAAAGAGCATGCCGAAGTCAAACGCTATGTCTTTCCAAACGTCCTCGAGAATGGCGCTGGTGTGCGTAAATTATTGGTCGATATGGCACAAGAATCTCGAGCCAAATTGGGTAAGCCAGAACCGAAAAATACGCATTAGAACCATCCCGAGATAATTTTAAAAGATGAGGCAAGGCACGCCTTGCCTCTACGGTTCAGAACAGTTTTGTCATGGTTTTTGTCATAGGGGCGAGGCACGCCTCGCCCGTCAGCAGCCGTATTTATGGTCAAGAAGCGACCATGCCCGTTAGCGAACCCGCCCGTCAGGTGAGTGTGATAGGTGCATCTTCAGGGTCAAGATACCTATTAAGAATTTTTCTAGGGTCTTTTCAAAAACCAACTAAACCACTTGGAATACTAAAGAAAGGAGTTTATGAAAATTGGTATTTTTACAGGCAGCACTTACGGCAATACTCGAGCCGCCGCCGATACCCTCGAGAAATTATTCAAAGATAGTGGCGTGCTGGTTTCAAACCATGACATTGCATTGGTCAAAGCCGATAAATTACTCGAGTACGACTTGCTGCTGATTGGTTGTAGCACTTGGTACGTTGGCGAAATGCAGGACGATTGGTACGGCAAACTCGAGGCGCTCAGTAAACTGGATTTAACGGGTAAAAAAGTGGCTTTGTTTGGCATGGGCGACCAACTCACCTACTCCGACACCTTTCAAGATGCACTTGGCATGTTAGCCGAAACTCTTGAGCAAGGCGGTGCAACCCTTGTTGGTCTGACCAGCACCGATGGGTATAAGTTCAGCAATTCTCGAGCCGTGCGTGGGCAGCAATTTGTTGGACTGGCATTGGACGATGACAACCAAAGCAAATTAACCAAGCCTCGTTTGCAAGTCTGGATGGCGCAGTTAGTCAAAGAACTCGAGTTACGCATCGCGGTTGGTGCGTAGGTATTTTAGGAGGTTGTTTATGAAAAATCGTCTTTTAGCCGTTTTCTCGAGTCTGGCACTGGTTTCTTTGGCATTAGCCCAAACCGTGACCGTCACCGATGCCGAAGGTAAACAAATCAGTATTTCCGATACAAGCCGTGTCTTAACGCTTGGCGGACCAGTTACAGAAATTGTTTTTGCACTAGGGCAGGGCGAAAAAGTGATTGCCACCGACACCTCGAGTTACTTTCCTGCCGCCGTTAGTGCTTTACCTAAAGTTGGTTATCAACGCAGTTTATCGGCAGAAGGCATCGTGGCACAAAAACCGAGTTTGATTCTCGGCACAACCGAAGCTGGACCACCCGCCGCGATTAAACAACTGCGCGAAACTGGCATCACCACCCTGATTTTAGCCGCTGACCCGAGCGTTCAAGGGGCGAAGAATAAAATTATTGCGATTGGTAAAGTTTTTGGGGTGCAGCCTCGAGCCGAAGCGCTGGCACGGGGCATAGACCTCGATTTAGCCCAAGCCAAAGCCTATTTTACGCAAATTAAAAAGAAACCCAAGGTTTTATTTGTCTATGCTCGGGGCGCGGGAACATTGCTTGCCAGTGGTACAGGCTCGGCGGCTGATGGAATGATTAAATTGGCAGGGGCAGTCAATGCCATTACGGGTTACGAAGGTTACAAACCACTGACTTCCGAGGCGGTTGTGGCGGCAGCGCCCGACGCAGTTTTATTCTTGACTGAAGGGCTAAAAAGTATTGGTGGGGTAGAAGGCGCGTTAAAACTGCCCGGAATTGCGCTAACTCCAGCCGGTAAGAACAAACGAATTGTGGACATGGACGACCTGTATACTCTTTCCTTTGGTCCGCGCCTCGGTAAAGCCGTGATTGACCTGACCTTTTTACTGCACCCAGAACTGAAACGCCCATCTGGACTCTAATGATTCTGACCAGACAAACCCAAACGCGAATTTCTCGAGCCGCGCTAATTTTAACGGGATTACTAGGATTTTTAATCTGCACGATTATTTTCTCGATTGGCATTGGCGCAGTGAAAATCGAACCGCTCCAAGTGCTGGGGATTCTGGCTCGAGCCATTGGCTTAGACCTAGGCATTGCTTTTGAAAGCCAACAACAAGCCGTGATGCTGATTATCCGTTTGCCTCGAGTGCTGCTGGGGATTTTGGTCGGGGCAGCACTGGCGTTGTCTGGCGCGGTCATGCAGGGCTTATTTCGCAATCCATTAGCCGACCCGGGACTGATTGGGGTCTCGAGTGGGGCGGCATTGGCGGCGGTTGCGATGATTGTGCTTGGCGTGACAGTTTTTAATGCCAATAACCTGCTGGCGTTGCCCGTGGCAGCTTTTGCGGGTGGACTTGCGACCACGCTTTTGGTCTACCGTGTCTCGAGCCAGAACGGGCGGGTGATGGTTGGTACGATGCTGCTGGCAGGAATTGCGATAGCGGCGTTGTCTGGTGCGGCAACGGGCTTATTGACTTTTGTTGCCACCGATGCCCAACTTCGCAGTATCACTTTTTGGAGTTTAGGCAGTCTGGGCGGCGCAACATGGGAGACGTTAGGAGTGGCTGCGCCGTTTTTGGTTTTAACGCTTTTTATTATGCCGCGTTTCTCGAGGGCGCTAAATGCTTTTACACTTGGTGAAGCCGAAGCCGGGCATCTTGGGGTGGATATTGAACGGATTAAACTCGCCGCCATTGTTGTCACAGCCTTAGCGGTTGGAGCGGCGGTCAGTGTGGTCGGGATTATTGGTTTTGTCGGTTTAATCGTTCCGCATCTGCTGAGAATTAGTCTGGGCGCAGACCACCGTTTTTTACTGCCTGGTTGTATTTTACTAGGCTCGAGTTTACTGCTCTGCGCTGATTTAATTGCTCGTACCATCGTTGCTCCTGCCGAATTACCAATTGGCATTGTGACCGCACTACTGGGCGCACCATTTTTCTTGTGGATGCTAATTAAATCCCGTCGGGTTGGCGCATGAACACCAGTCTTGAGGCTCGAGATACCAGTGTTATCATTGGCAGAAAAACCTTGTTAAATCGTGTGTCTATTCAGGTTAAAGCTGGGCAGGTGATGGCATTACTTGGGGCAAATGGCGCAGGAAAAAGTACACTTTTGCGTGTACTGGCTGGCGAACTGACCCCAAACACTGGACAAGCCTGTTTAGACAAACAAAATCTAAAAAGTTACTCAAACTTAGAGCTTGCTAAACGCCGTGCGGTGCTGCCGCAAGAAAGTTACCTCGAGTTTCCATTTTCGGTACTTGAAGTTGCCCTAATGGGACGCTCACCGCATGTTCGCGGCATCGAAAGTGCAACTGATTACGACATCACCCGCCAAGCACTCGAGCAGTGCGGGGTTTTAGACCTCGAGAACCGCGCTTATCCAACCCTGTCAGGCGGTGAACGCCAACGGGTACAACTGGCTCGGGTGCTGGCACAAATCTGGGAGGATACGCCGCAAACGCGGTTTTTACTGCTTGACGAACCGACTTCAAGTCTTGATTTACAGCATCAGCACGATATTTTACGCATTGCTCGAGAATTTGCGGCGCAGGGTGTTGGGGTTTTAGCGATTCTGCACGACCTAAACTTAGCGGCTGTCTACGCTGACCAAATTGTCATCATGCAAGATGGTGCAGTATTGGCGGCTGGCACACCTAAATTGATGCTCGAGCCAGACCTGATTTACCAAGCTTTTAAGCTAGAAGTTGCGGTACTGCCACATCCAACCCGAGACTGCCCACTGGTTGTGCCGTTGCCCAATTAAAGGCTGAGTGATTGTCTTTTCATGACTTGCACCGCATCCTTAAATTCGGCTTCCTCGAGTAAGTCTGCCACAGTACAACTTGTAAGAATACTGGTCACGGTTGCATCCAAACGCCGCCAAAGGCTTTCTGTACCACAAGCATTGACATGGGCGCAGTTGGAAGAGTCTTCGACACACGCAACAGGCGCTAGGCTTCCCTCGAGGGTCAGAATCACTTCGAGGGTGGTAATTTGGTTTGGGGCTTTACTGAGGGCATACCCACCAAATGCGCCTCTGGTGCTTTTGATGTACCCAGCCCGACGCAACAATGCCAGTATTTGCTCGAGATACGCGCCCGAAATGCCTTGGCGTTCAGCGATTTCTTTAATCGCAAGCGGTTTGGTTTCTCTGGCAAGTTCGACCAAAGCCCTCAATCCGTATTGTCCTCGGGTTGAAATCCACATTAAGCATTCACCATCTTTTGTCGTGACGCATGATGCTTTAATCCTTCGGCTAAGAAGTACGAGCCAATCACGGCAGTTACAGCTAGGCTTTGCAAAATAAGTCCTTCCCATGTGGCGTAAGTACCTAGCCACAAACCAAGCGCGGCTGGAAAGCCGTTGCCAATCGCATGAATTGGTAGCCAGCCCACAACTTGCCAAATTCGCACGGTATTACCAACCATAATCCACAACACGGCACAAATTAAAACGCCCGTAAACACCAGCATTTTCTTGT
>JAYWHB010000569.1:0-2765 GCA_043777915.1 Deinococcales bacterium | reverse complement strand
TAGGATATTCATAGGAAGCTACTTTTAAGTGTGGATTTTAGATACTCACAGCTTAATTGATGGCTTCCACTTTTTCAAAAACGTTCCGAACTATTGATAATACAAGTTTTTCATAAATTCTACTTTTCGGATAGCACCTTAGGGTGGCTCGAGTAACACAAAGAGCGGTTTTCGTCGTAGACTGTATAAAAAGGGGGCTTTATGACTCAACCCGCGCAGGACTTAACCATCGTTGATATTCTCAAGTATTCCGTTGAACGCGAGGCTTCGGACATTATTCTCACGGCTGGTATGCCACCACAGTACAAAATTCACGGTGAATGGGGTACAGGCGAATTCAGCAATCCACTGACTGCCCAAGAAACCCGTCGTTTAATGTATTCGATTTTGAACGAAAAACAGCAGCGTACTTTCGAGGAAAAACGCGACCTTGACCTTTCGTTTGCGGCTCAAGGGATTGGCGGACGTTTCCGAGTCAATGTCTTTTTTCAGCGTGGTTCAGTCGGTGGTGTGATGCGTTTAATCCCCACCAAAACCCGTCCTATCGAAGAAATTGGTTTACCTAAAGATATTCTGATGCAAGTCTCGAGTTTGCCGCGTGGTTTGGTATTGGTGACTGGTCCAACCGGTTCTGGTAAAAGTACCACTTTGGCTTCGATGATAGACTGGATTAACACCAACAAGAAAAAGCATATTGTCACCATCGAAGACCCAGTAGAATTTGCCCATTCGCACAAAAGCAGCATCGTCAATCAGCGTGAAATCGGTCCGGATACCCAAGACTTTGAAATGGCATTGCGGGCGGTTTTGCGCCAAGCCCCAGATGTGATTCTGGTCGGGGAAATGCGTGACTTTGAAACGATTCGCAGTGCGGTAACGGCTGCCGAAACCGGACACTTGGTGATGGGAACTTTGCACACCAACAGCGCCCCCGAAGCGATTGACCGTATTGTGGACGTTTTTCCAGAAGAGCAGCAAGAACAGATTCGGGTACAACTCGCCAATAATTTAAGTGCGATTATCACCCAACAGATGTTGCCAAAGATTTCTGGTGACGGGCGGGTCGTGGCGTATGAAATCATGATTGCCACCCCAGCCGTTCGAGCGCTGATTCGTGAAGGTAAGTCGTACCAACTAACCAGTGTGATTCAAACCGGGGCATCCTTGGGCATGATTACCATGGATGCTTGTTTAGCCGACATGTACAAAAAGAAGATGATTACTTACGAACTCGGCGAGTCTCGAGCCGTAGACCCCAAGGAATACACCCGTTTGGCAAAACTTGGTGAGGTTGCTCCCGGGCAGCCACGTCCGCAAGGGGCTGCGCCAGCCCCACAACCACAACAACCGCCCTCGAGTGGTTTTGGACGACGCTAAAAAAGTAATTTGGTTTATTGGGGGTTTGCTTTTGGCAAGCCCCTTTTTGTTCATCTGACTCAAGGATTGTTGTGGTTCAATTCAGTCATGTTAGGCATGATTCACGCCCCCGAAGCCCCAGTTTTTAAGGCATTGCTGTTATTCTCGAGCCTGATTTTAATTGGGGCGGGTTTGGTGGCGCGTTATCTCGAGCCGCGTTTTGCTGGGCGTTTACAGTTGGTGATTCGCTATGCCGCCCCTTTTTTAATCCTAACCAGTTTAGTAGAAATTGGTTTTACCGCTTGGCGGGCATTGCTTGAATTAAGTCCTTATTTGTATGGGGCGTACATGACCAGCAGTCGTCATGGGCAATGGGTCATGACTCGAGTTGTGGCGGTGGCGGTGCTGTGGTGGTTATCCAGCAGCCCTCGAGTCGAACTGCAACGTTTTCCAAAAGTCAAACTCGATTTATGGTTGCACAGCGCGGCTTGTCTGGTGGTGGGTTTAAGTTTATCCATGACCACCCATGTTGGTGCAACTGGCGAAGTGCTACCTGTGATTGGCGATGTACTGCATTTAACTGCCATGACGTTTTGGGTCAGCAGTCTGGCATGTTTAGCCTTGGGTAAATTTATGCCAAAAGCAGGGGTGGCGTTAGCGGGGCGTGTCTCGAGTATTGCCGCTTGGTCGGTTGGTTTACTGACTTTAACAGGGATTTACCAAAGCCTGATTAAACTCTGGTTGCCAGCCCTGTTAATCGAAACCCAGTACGGCATCACCCTGACCATTAAACTTCTGCTCTATGCAGTGGTGCTTGCTTTTGCAGGGATTAACCGTTTTTATTGGATGCCGCTCGTCTCGAGTCGCCCGAATTTATTTGCGGGTTTTCAAACTGCCACTCGAGTCGAACTGGCACTACTTGCCACTGTACTGCTTGCGACTGCCACACTTGGCAGTACCGCTCCACCAGAACGGGATGTACAACTGGTTGTGCCAGTAAATTTCACAGAAACCATTGGCGTTTGGACACTCAATGCAACTGCCATCACCCCAGCCATTGGTGGGCTTCGTCTCGAGTTTCGGATTACTGGCAAGGACGGCTATAAGCTCGAGTCTGATGCTCGGATAGACATGAATTTATCCATGCCCGCCGATGGCATGACGATAAAACAAAGCCCAACACGGCGTAAAGATGGTTCGTACTTACTCGAGACTCGGCTTGGGATGCCCGGAGAATGGAAAATCCTGATTAAAGTACCCGGTGCAAGTTGGCGTATCCCAGTTCGGTTCAAAGATTAGTTTTAGTGTCCTAAGTAGTCCTACAGATTTAACTTAAGGTATCAATGTAAGAAAAGATGTGTGTAGGGGCGAATCCCTGTGTTCGCCCTGCTGAGAGTTAGTTCAAGATA
>JAYWHB010000568.1:0-2766 GCA_043777915.1 Deinococcales bacterium | reverse complement strand
AGTTGTTGACCTTTGTAAATCTTTGAATAATTCTCCCTAGACAAATCTAGAGCCTGTGCCTCTGCTAATAATATATGTTCAGCACGGGCTATCTCTTTATTGGGCTGCACTATCAAATCACAGCTTTGATTCAACACAACAAAGCTGGAAGATAACTCAAACAACTTCGTAATTGAGCCTTCTTTGACTAGGATTGGAATTTTGCACGCCAACAGTATGTCACCTTGTTCAAGAACACTATCTACTTTTACATTTACATACCATGTTAAATTTTCACCGTCTGGCATTCACTAATCCTCAAAATCAATGTCGAATACAAGAGGTGTCATGACACCCTCTGATTCTACTTTCTTTGGATTAGACAAACTTTTGTTTGAGGCTTTTGCATAAACTTCAAACAAATCAACTTCAGCCTCAAAATGTCCCTCTAGGGTATAAATATGGTTTTTCAGGATTATATTTTCAAAAACCAATTGCTCATTTTGGACAACTAACTCACTTTGCGTTCTAGTTAATGCCTCCATAGCTATGGTGTATGTATTCGACTGGAGGCTTGGGGTAAGAGATTCTTGTGATATTTTTATTGTACCAGAAGGTACATATGTAGGCATGGTGATAGTTACTGCTGGAGGTTGTCGTGAAAACGCAGAAATAACAGCGTCAATTGGTAGTTTGTGGTGGTCACTATTCATTTGTTCACCTCAGTTAATTCATGAGCTTTCAGAATTTTTTCTAATCGCTGCATAAGCTGTTGCGCCTCTGACTTCTGCATCACTACTCGGCTAATCAAGGTGGCAGTTACACTAAGGGTTTTGTTTGAAGATTGCGACAGAACAAATGTTGGATCAACAAACCCAAAATCAAGAATAACTTGAGAATCTGTAACTAAGACGTTGGCAACGTTAGACAGCAAAGGAGGTTGTCCTTGTGGAAAGGATACTTGTACTTGTTGAGATTCGGCTTTTTGTTTTTGAGACATAATTATAGACCCACTGGTTTGATCTTAACCATTCAAAGTGTATCAGATTTTCTATAAACTGTGTGACGAAGCTGCCAGTCATGCAATAAATTATCCACATCTTAATACCCACTTCTCGAGCCTCACGCCTAAGCCTTTGCTGTGGCTGCTTGTAATTTTGCGGCTCGAGCCAGCGCACACCAAGGGGTGCTAAAATAAACCCATAAAATACACCATTACTTTAGACCGTGACGAAGATGGTATTTGGATTGTCGAATGCCCAGCCATTCCGGGTTGTGTTTCCCAAGGGCAAACCAAACAAGAAGCGCTCGCGAATATCGAAGATGCTATTCGCGGTTGTCTCGAGGTGCGGGCTGAGTTTGGTTTGCCTCTGACTGTCGAAACCCGTCAGATTGAAGTGGTGGCTTAGTGCCGCCTTTACCCGTTGTGAGCAGTGCGGATGCGGTGCGTAAACTCGAGCGGCTTGGTTGGCTGTTCGTTCGGCAAGCTGGCAGCCACATGATTTTAGTCAAGACCGATTCTGTGGTTTCTATTTCCGTGCCGAAAATGCACAAAACGTTGTTCTCGAGAAAGTGGCTAATTGTATTGCGTCTGTTCCGCACAAGCCTCGAGAACGTATAACGTATCAGCATCAGGGCTTCTTGAGTGATTGACCGCTACACCATCAAAAGTATTCCAATCTTCAAGCAATTGCTTCAGAATCAGGGTTTCATCCGTTTTTTCGCAACTGGAATATGTACTACCCACTGCTGAAGAATCTGCTTAAGTGCTTCAGCGTGAAAAGCAACTGCTCCATGGCTTGTGAAATTTATACAAGCGCGGTCTGGTCCAAGCCACTTGAGTATGCCACTGGGGTCTTGGATGACACCAACAGGCATTTCATTCTTCTTTGCTCCCATATGAAGAATAAGCTGTAGAGGCGGCTTTCCATTGAGGCGCATAGTGGCGAAATGCTCACCGATGTAAAAGCTCGGTGCATTCCATTTAACTGCCTCACCAATTTTAGGGTCAATGGATAGGATTAAGATACGAAGTTCTTGAATCTCTGGTTTCAATGGATGGACTAAAGTTTCTAAAAATTGCTGTACAGATAGTTCTGTTTTGACTGCCACGGCAACCTCCTATGGATTGGCATGATTCTCAAGGCGTTCAGATTTAAGCTCGAGAAGCAAAGAATTGATATTTGAAACACTTGAATGACTTTAAAATGCTGGCTTAGAGCAACTTTACCATATATTTTCTGTAAACATACAATAAAAGTATTTTCTTTCAAGAACATACTTTATCAACATAGAAAAACCCCTCAACTTCTCGAGAATAGCTCGAGAAATAACGTATTGATCAAACCCGAAAAAGAAGCCAAGGCACAGGCTCGAGAAAGCCAAAGCCCACACGCTCATTTTTTCAATAAGTACACGCTTAGATTCCGTAGCAATCTTTGATGACGTTCGCTTGAAATATACCCAATACTACCAACCAATTGATTAACAGGAATAACCGCCAAAAACCCAAGCCGAAATAAAGAAGCCGCCACCAAAACACTCGAGCTAAAATCAGCCTCTGAAGCCGTAATAACTTCATCAAAACCCTTGACTTCTCGAGCCAATTGCGTGCTGATGCCACACAATAAAGCATCACCAAATGGCGGTAATGCCCGTAAAAATAAAGCAGGACGATTCTTCAATTGCCCATCGGCTTGAGGCAGTAATGCCAGAACAATTTCACCTTCGCGCATAAGCTGGATTTACTTCTTTGAGGTTTGACAGCCCGTATTCAGGTTCATTTTC
>JAYWHB010000567.1:0-7680 GCA_043777915.1 Deinococcales bacterium | reverse complement strand
CAGAGGTTCATTATGACATTACAAGAGCGCTCATTAAAAAAGAATACGAACCGTGGGCGTACTTCAAGATTACCTGCACTATGGCTGCTTGCGCCGGCTTTAGGGTACTTGATTATCACAACCCAAGTGCCGTTTATCATGACGATTTACTACAGTTTATTTCGCTATAGCTTAGTAGACCCGTTTAAGCGCCCCTTTATTGGACTCGAGAATTACCAGACATTGTTCACCGACCCGTTATCTATTCCAATTTTAATCAATACTTTGGTGCTGGTGCTAAGCGTAATTGGGCTGACCGTGATTTTTGGGGCGGCGTTGGCGTTGCTGTTTAATCGTCCTTTTTTTGGGCGCAACGTAGCCAGAACCCTGCTGATTGGTCCTTTTTTTATCATGCCAGTGATCACCGCTTTAATCTGGAAAAATTCGCTGCTTAACCCTGTTTTTGGTTTGTTTGGCATGGCTTCAAGGGCTTTGGGGTTTGAAGCAATTGACTGGTTAGAACGTTACCCGATGCTCTCGATTGTCATGATGGTCACATGGGAATGGACTCCGTTTGCACTGCTGATTTTGCTGACCAGTTTGCAGTCTTTGCCCACTGATCAACTCGAGGCGGCGCGTTTAGATGGCGCGAGTCAATTGCAAGAATTTTGGTATATTGTTCTGCCGCACTGGGCTAGAGCGTTTGAAGTCGTGGTGCTGCTCGAGGCAATTTTTATTCTGCAAATTTATGGCGAAATTTATATTGCCACCAGTGGTGGACCGGGGCTGGCAACCACCAATTTACCGTACTTTATTTTCCAGAAAGCCTTTGGTGAGTACAGTATTGGGATGGCTTCGGCGGCTGGGGTGATTGCTGTGATTATTGCCAATATCATCACGGCTTTGTTCTTACGTTTGGTCAATCGCTCGGAGGTTAAATCATGATTGCAGCTAAAAAACCTAGTTATACATGGCGTACTGCCAAAAACATTGCCTTAGCAGGGCTTGCGTGGCTAATTGCCTTGGCATTTTTCTTTCCGATAGCATGGATGATCAGCAGTGGTTTCAAAACCGAAAATGAGGCTTTTGCGACCCCGCCAATTATTATTTTTCAGCCGATTTTTGATAATTTTTCGACAGCCCTAGCAAAATACGCCCCCGCCTTGACCAATTCTTTAATCGCGGCACTTGGTTCTACGCTTCTGTCTTTTTTATTGGGTTTACCCGCCGCCTTCTCGATGGTTTTTTACCCTGATGCCCGCAGCCGCAGCACCTTGTTATGGATTGTTTCGACTAAAATGATGCCACCTGTTGGCGTGATTGTACCGTTGTACCTGATTTTTAAGGACTTACGATTGCTCGATAATATTTTTGGGCTAACCCTGATGTACACGACCATGAATTTACCGTTGGTCATCTGGATGATGCACTCGTACCTGTCTGAAATCCCGATGGAAATTCTCGAGGCAGCACGGGTGGATGGCGCGAGTTTACAACATGAATTCCTGAGAATCGCCATGCCACTGGCTGCCCCCGGAATTGCCTCTACTGCACTTTTGTGTATTATTTTTGCTTGGAACGAAGCCTTTTTTGCCCTGAACCTAACCAATGTTGATGCTGCGCCGCTTTCGGTCTACATCAGTGGGTTTAAGACCACCCAAGGCTTATTCTGGGCTGGATTATCGGCTGCCGCGACACTGGTTATTCTGCCTGTAATGGCATTTGGTTGGTCGGCACAACGTCAATTGGTGCAAGGGCTGACGATGGGAGCAGTGAAATAATGCAGGCTGCCGTGATTACTAAAGCCAATCACCTCGAGATTCAAGAAGTTCCTGAGCCAGTTGTTAAGCCAGATGAGGTACGAGTTCGCGTGGCAGCCACGGGAGTCTGCGGCACAGATTTGCACCTGTACGGAGGGCATTTTGGTGCGGTTTTTCCACTGATTGCTGGGCATGAGATTAGCGGTATCGTAGACCAAGTTGGCTCGAGTGTAGTTGGAATCAAAGAAGGCGATGCGGTAGCCCTTGACCCAAACATTTCTTGCGGACACTGCCACCACTGCCGCCGAGGAATGCAGCACCACTGCGAGAATTTTGCAGCGTTGGGCGTAACAAGGGGCGGAGGCTTTGCCGAGTATGTGACCGCACCACAAACCAATGTTCATCCGATTGGCACACTCGACCTCGAGACGGCGGCGTTTGCCGAACCTTTGGGCTGTATTGCATGGGGTATCAAACGCCTACAACCTGAAATTGGCAGCAAAGCCTTATTGTTTGGTGCGGGTCCAATCGGAATTTTGCTGATGCAAGCCCTGCTGATTTCTGGATGTAGCCAAGTCACGGTCATTGAACCCAATTTAGAGCGCCGCGTCGTCGCTAAAGCTCTGGGCGCAACCACAGTTCTCGAGCCAAACCCAGACTTAAAAACCCAATTATTTGACCTCGAGCCATACGGCTTTGATGTTGTCACCGAAGCCACCGGCATTGGTGCAGTCATCAGTCAACTGCCACAATACGCCACCCAAGGCGGCAAGATTTTGTACTACGGCGTAGCCCCAGACGATTTAACCATACAGATTAGCCCATATGAGGTTTTTCGCCGCGACCTGACGATACTTGGAAGTTTTTCGCTGCATGGCACACTGCCGATTGCATTGCGTTGGTTAGCCAGTGGACTGATTAAAGTCAAACCCCTGATTACCCACCGATTACCGATACAAGACTTGCAACTCGCCCTCGAGTACAAGAATCAGGTTGGCTTAAATGGGTCACAAAAAACCCTGATTATTCCGTAAAAGCAGGATGAAAAGTAAAACCAACCTTTTGCCCTTTGCCCTTCGCCTTTTGCCTTAAATCCCTATAAGGAGTTGTATGAATCTTTCTCTCGAGCAGCAAATTATTATTGTGACTGGTGGTGGGCGTGGAATCGGACTCGAGATTTCTCGGGCGATGCGGGCGGCTGGGGCGCATGTGGTGATTGCTGAAACAAATGCCGTGATTGGCTTAGCCGCCGCGCTCGAGTTACAGGGTGATTTTATCGAGACCGATGTGACCGACTCGAGTAGTGTTCGAGCAATGATTGAAGCGGTGGTGGCTAAACACGGGCGGATTGACTGTTTGGTCAATAACGCGGGGATTTGTCGCAACACGCCGTCCGAGGATGTGAGCGATGAAGAATGGCGTTTGGTCATGAGCATTGACTTGGATGGTGTTTTTTATGGTTGCCGTGAAGTGGGCAGGGTCATGCTCAAACAAGGCGCCGGTACGATTGTCAATATCGGTTCGATGTCGGGGATTATTTCTAATCGTCCACAACCGCAGTCGGCATACAACACCGCTAAAGCTGGGGTGATTCACCTCACAAAATCCTTGGCGGGAGAATGGGCAAGTCGTGGTATTCGGGTTAATTGTATCAGTCCGGGGTATATTGGTACACCGATGACCAAACTTGGTTTGGAGACCCCCGAATGGCGCGAGACTTGGCTCTCGAGTACCCCCATGGGACGATTAGGTGAACCAACCGAAGTGGCAAGTGTGGCGGTTTTTCTCGCCAGTGCTGCCTCGAGTTTTATGACGGGTTCTAATGTTGTGGTGGACGGAGGCTATACCTCATGGTGATGCAAACGGCGGTGCTGCATGGTATTCGGGATATTCGCCTCGAGTCTAGGGAAATTCCCATACCCAAAGCCAACGAAGTGCTGGTTAAAATTGCTCGGGTTGGAATTTGTGGTTCGGACTTACATTATTACACCGATGGGCATATTGGGCAGTATGTGGTTGAAGCACCACTTATTCTGGGGCATGAATCGGCTGGAGTGATTGCGGCGGTTGGTTCGGATGTTACTAACCTAGAAATTGGCGACCGTGTGAGTCTCGAGCCGGGCATGACTTGCGGCACTTGTTATCATTGTAAACGCGGACGTTATAACCTTTGCCCAGATGTGGTTTTTATGGCAACTCCACCCGTGGATGGGGCTTTTGCCGAGTATGTGGCTTGGCGCTCGGATTTTGTGTTCAAAATTCCAGATCAGGTCAGTTTAGACGCGGCTGCATTACTCGAGCCTTTAGCTGTAGCAGTCTGGGCAGTGCAACGGGCTGGTATTGGCATGGGCGCAAGCGTTGCGATTTTTGGCGGTGGCACAATTGGTTGTATGACTGTCCAAGCCGCCAAAGCAGCCGGAGCAACCACGATTATTGTTGTTGACCTCGAGCCATTTCGCCTAGAATTTGCGGCTTCACTCGGTGCGACCCACACGATTAACGCCCGTGCGGGCAGTGTTCTCGAGCAGATTCGAGCAATTACAGAACCCTTAAATGGTTTAACTGGCTCGAGTGCTGGGGTAGATGCGGCATTTGAGACGGCTGGAGCGCTGATAACGTGTCGTCAAACCATCGAAGCGGTGCGTTCTGGTGGGGTGGCGGTGTTGGTCGGTTTACCACCAGACCCAATGGTCAGTTTGGACATTGTGGCGGCGGCTTCGAGGGAAGTAGACATTCGTGGTCAGTTTAGGTACGCCAATTGTTACCCTGCGGCATTGGCACTGGTCTCAACTGGGCGGGTCAATTTAGACAAAATGATTACCCAACGGTACGCGCTTAAAGACACCAAAGCAGCTTTTGAATTTGCCGAGAAAGAAAAAAATGCTTCCTTAAAAGTCATGATAGAAATGTCGGGTTGAAGAAGTGCAAGCAGCCTCAGCCACTCGCCTTAGACCAAGGCAATTAAAACCTTGTCAACTCGAGAGATTACAATTCTAACCACTCGAGCAAAATCTCTAAGGTCGCTTTAGGTTGTTCTTGGTGCGGTAAATGCCCAGCCTTGGCAACCAGACTCAGACGGCTTTCTGGGATTTCTTGCAGTAAGTGTTGTGCATGAATTTGCGGAACAATATTGTCGGCTTCTCCCCAAATTAAGTATGTTGGCAAGCTCAACTCGAGCCGAGGCGCGGCGGTAAATAAACTGCGAAGCGCCGCAAAAAAGGCATCGCGTTGCGTATCAGAATTCACCCGTTCCCAAACTCGAGTGCCTAAAAACTCGAGGTCAGCATCGGGCATGGCGCTTAAATTAGCATAGTACGGGTTTAAGGTCGCAAAAGCGGCGGCTTGTCCAGCTTCGCGTAAGCCATTGTAGAACGCCTCGCCAATGCCAATTTCAAGCAAAGGCTTAATGGCTGCTGTTACTTCGAGACCACCAAGGTTTGGGGCTGCCCCACCAATCAAACACAGGGTTTTAGCACGGGTTTTATGGCTGGTAGCAAAATTGGCGGCGACCACTGCCCCTAGGCTCGAGCCAACCAGATGCACCGCTTCTAAACTGAGTCCCTCGAGTAATTCAAGTACCGCGTCTGTAAAACCGCTAAGGCTGCTAATTCTGGTTTGGCTGCGTCCAAAACCGGGTAAATCCAGTGCAATCACCCGAAAGTGCTGCGCCAGTGGTACAAAAATATGTCGCCAAGTGTCGGCTTCGTCGCCATTGCCGTGAATGAGTAGCACTGTTTCTTGCCTAAGTCTCGAGTCAAAGTAAAAAATACCGTTTCGTTCTTGGGCATAAGGCTCGAGATTAGCGTGGGGTTTCATATATTTTTAGTTTCTTTGAGTTCGCCGTTAATTAAAATCGTGACTTGCCCCTGACCAATTTCAGCCCGAACGGTGTACGGGATATTAACAATTTGCCCTGCCACAACCGCGATTGAATCCACAACCCGAACCCCATCTATATCCGTAACCCGAAGCTCGAGTGTTCCACTGGCAATATCGGCGGGGACTTCGTAACGGTAGGTTTCGTTGCGTGGTTCTATCAGGGGTGGGTCTGGCGTGGGTGTAACCACGGGTGGGTCTGGTGTGGGCGTGACCACGGGTGGGTCTGGCGTGACCACGGGTGGGTCTGGTGTGACCACGACTGGCGGTAAATTGTTGGGATTGGTGTTGGGTGTTGGGGTTGTCGTCGTGTTGGGGGTTGGAGTTGTCGTTGTTGTGCTGGGTGTTGTTGTCGTTGTCGTCGTGTTAGGTATTGTCGGTGTTGTAGTGCTAGGTGTTGTGGTTGTGCTGGGTATGGTTGGAATCGGTTTGGGTTTGACGGGTTGCGGAATGATTGGTTTAGCCGCGTTTCCTGCTACGGCAACGGTTAGGGTCGCATCAGACTCGAGTTCAACAATCGTATCGGCACTTGGAGACTGGCTAAGCACTGTTCCATACGGCAAATCCGAGATTTGAGTCTTGATTTCCACCAAGCGCAAACCTGCTAATTTAATCACGGTTTTGGCATCCTCGGTGTTTAAGCCGTTCAGGGCTGGGATAAAGGTTTTGCCTTCTGGCGCTCGAGGACCAGAGGCGAGTAAAGTCACGCTCTGTCCGCGCACCACTTCGGTTTGCGGGGCTGGGTTCTGCCCAAGAATATAATCACGGGCTGTGCCTTCCGGGGCGGGAACTCGAGCAATTCGCCCAACATTTAACTTGGCTTCTTTTAAGGCAATTTGGGCTTCGGCGAGGGTTTTGCCAGCTAAGGACGGCATTAAAAGCGCCCTAGGTTGATTAACCGTAATTTCAACCACGCGCTGTTCGGTAATGCTTGCGCCTGCGGCTGGATTCTGGGTCAAAATCACGCCACGTACCTTGGCTTGGTCGCTGCCCTCGACTGGACGCGGGGTCAGACGGGCTTCGGATAATAACTGGGCGGCTTCGGACAGGGTTTTACCAACCACATTAGGTACAATCACGGCTGGAGGCTCGAGAAATTGTCTGGTGGCTTGCGCTCCAAAGTAAATCACGCCCGCCAATGCGACAGTTCCAGGGATGACCCGCACCAACAATGCCAGAAAACGCAATCCCAAACTTGGTTTGGGGGTGGCGGCTTTTAAGGGCGCGATTTGGGACTTAGAAAGTGGTGTAACTTGCGACTTAGAGAGCGGTGTAACTTGCGATTTAGAAAGCCCAGTTTTTGCCGCCGCTTGGGTCACAGCTTCAGGCTCAAGCACAGGCAAGGATGTTTTTGAAGCCGTAACAGGTGTTTTTAGGACTGGAATTTTACCACGGCTGGTTTTTGCCGTCTCGAGCAACGGCTGATTGAGTTGGGCAATCTCGTCGGTGCTGCGGTCAGCACTGTGTAAACCTGTCAGGGCTGGGCGAACATCACCTTTTGCACCTTGCAAAGCAATAAAACTGGCATCGGTCAGGGCAAAACCATAACTGCCTAGCACCTGACCAGCCTCGGCTAAGGCATTTCTAAAGCCCGTGTCTTTGGGATGCTGGGCTAACCAAGTTGTGCTGTTCGTACCTTCAAGCATCTCCCAGACGGTGTAATATGCCCCCGGTCTCGAGATGGCATCGAGTAAAAGCGGCGAAGACACGTTCTTAATGGCAGTGCGGTAACGATGAAAATTGGCTCTGGATTTTGGGTCAACCACAAAAAACCAGTCTAAGCGCACCATTTTACCCGAAGCATCGGTGGCTTCAACCGAACGCATCCACTCATCCCGAGAGATTTCTCGAGTCACATTGTATTTGCTGTCCAGACGCTCTGGCATATAGCTTAATTCTAGCAAGCCGTGATGAGGGTTGTGAGTGTTAGCTCACAGCCCTTCAGAAAGCAGCAAATACGCCGCCATAACCGCAGGGGCAGAAACTTTTAAGCTGCCGTTTTTAGCGCCTTGCAGTAATTCTTTAGGACTCATAAACTCGAGTTCGATGGCTTCATCTTCATCTG
>JAYWHB010000566.1:0-2771 GCA_043777915.1 Deinococcales bacterium | reverse complement strand
CGAGTAACCCAACCCCAGCAGTCTCGAGTCCAACCGCTCAACCAATTGCCCTACCAGCCCCAGTCAACACCTTGCCAAGCGCGGTCTCGAGTGCTGTATCCCCAACCAGTGTGCAAAGTCCGCTTTCCTCGAGTGTACCAATTGTCAATCCAATTTCTGTGACTGCACCTAATCAAGTTACGCCGCCGATTGTTGGCTCGAGTAGTGCTGTATCGGTGGTTGCTCCAGTCTCGAGTGTGCCTGTGAATCCGATTACTGTTAAGCCGCCCTCGAGTGCTGTGGTAGCTGTTTCCTCGAGTAAACCGAATGGTGTTATTGTTCGAGCGTTGTACTTTGCACCGCTTAATGGTCGGTGTGCTTGGTTCGGTGATACCAATTATGATTATGCAATGTCTCGAGCCGATGAATGCGAACCTAGTTCGATTGGTTTGGATGAAAAAGCCGATTGGTTAGCTAAACAAGTTCAAAATCAGAATGGTGATTCTCTGAAACGCGCTAAATTAGAACTTGCTAAGGTTCTTATGACCCAAGCTAAACGAGATGTTGAAACTCGAGTTGGTAAAGATTTAGCCGATGAAGTTGAAACCTACCGAGCCTTTATCTTTGAGAATCCCGAGGCTTTTAGTCCTGATATGGCACTTGGTATGGCATTGGCGTTCAGATTGTGTATGGCAGTCTGTCCTGCCAGTGAAATTAGGGTCAGGTTGACCAGTACCGCTAAAGTGCTGAGAGAATACGTTCAAGGTACAAGGTCATTACGGGCTGATTTTGCGGCGGGTAGAATTCTGAATCTGGGTGGTGCGCTTGCTTCACGTAAAAAAGAATTTGATACGGCAATGAATAACTTTATGTTTGGTACTGGTGTACAAGATACGATTCAAGTGGGTGGGAATACCGATCCTCTGGGCTGGTTGGATATTTTTGATATTCTTGGTGTGATGTCCTTAGCAACGCAACTCCTAAAATCGGGGATTAAAGCAGTTGCTAAACTAGGAATTAACTCTATTTTCAAGGGAGGTAAACTAATGGGTAGAAACCTAGGTGGAATGTTGGGTAGAGCCTTACGAGATTGTCTTACCCCTAATAGTTTCACTGCCAACACCAAAGTCTGGGTGTCTCAAACTGCTAATGACCTTGCCAGTAAAACCAAGAGTATGCTCGAGAAAACCAAAACCGCAGCTAAAACAGCCCTAACTGCCGTTGCTATCTCGAGTATTACAATTGGCACACAAGTCTTAGCCCATAACGAACAGACTAAGCTCGAGTCCCCACAAGAAGTTACTGCCACGATAAACCACACTGACCCGATTACCGTAAAACTGACCCTCGAGACTAATACTGGGAAACTCGAGGTGATAGAAGCTACACCAGAACACCCATTCTTTGCACTTCTCGAGCCTAATAAAAAAGCCAATGGTATTTGGGTTAATGCTGGGGAATTACAACCCAATAATTGGTTGCGCCGAGCTAATGGTGAGACTGGCATTGTTAAAAAACTTGAGTGGCTAACACAGACGAAGCGGATGTATAATCTAACAGTTGCTCGAGATAGTACGTTCTTTGTGGGTGAAGGGCAGTGGCTAGTTCATAATCAGCAAACTACTTATTTAATAGATACGAATATTCTTATAGCAGCCTCTAGGGGAGATGTGAATGCTCTTGCTTTGCTTAAAAATGGTTACATTACACCAAGTGTTATGACTGAATTCCTAAATGTAAATACGCAAACACAAAAACTTGCACTGCAACAGTTATTACAGTCTAGTGGGGTACAACTGGTGGATGCCAATTTATTGAATAAACTAGCGCAAGATCCTGAGTATCTCAAAATCTATAATACTTTAGTTAATGCTGGTCATTCTGCTGTTGATGCTGAGTTGGCAGCAATTGCGAGAACAGGTAATTATACTTTATTGACAGCAGAGAAACGCTTGTTTAATGTGCTTACTTATTCATACCAACAACTTGGTGTTCCTGTAGCGAGGTATCTAAATGGCATTGTTCAATGTATTTAGAGCTAAAGTTAAATGTCCTCATTGTTTAATTTCTATGACTCAAGAAATTGAATTCAAATTTGGAGTTGTTGAGCAAAACGAATATGTGATTGGCGATAAAATTCAATGGTTTGGGCATCGGGAAAGTATTCCTGCTATTCCACCAACCTTAGAAAAATGGTGTGGCGATGGATATATGGAATGTTCAAATTGTAGTAAAATTAGCTGGGTCATTATACTTATTCAAGACAATACTATTAAAGATGTTAGTGTTAATTTGACTAGAATTGCAGAATAAAGTAAAAAAAATTATCCCAACAAAACGGTCAACTCGCCCTCGAGACACCCCAAACTGCCCAAAGCACAAACCTAGGCTTAAACCCAGTGACCGTAGCCGCACCCAACACCGTCTCGAGTCCACCAGTCAACCCAGTCACCATCACCCCACCAACAGCCACACCACCAAAAGTCACCCCACCAAACAATGGCTCGAGTCCAACCCCAGCCCCGCAAGCCACCCCAGCAGCCCAGACAACCCCACAAGCTGCGACCACAACAACCACCAACCCAAGCACAACCCTCTCGAGTCCAACCATTCCATCCAAACAAACGAACCTGACCACACCACCCATCGGCACAACAACCCCAGCCCCCTCGAGCAACCCAAGCCCAGCCCCCTCGAGTAACCCAACCCCAGCAGTCTCGAGTCCAACCGCTCAACCAATTGCCCTACCAGCCCCAGTCAACACCTTGCCAAGCGCGGTCTCGAGTGCTGTA
>JAYWHB010000565.1:0-2773 GCA_043777915.1 Deinococcales bacterium | reverse complement strand
AGGGTTAAAAGGGTAGAAAAGCAGGCGAAAGGCAAAAGGCAAAAGGCAAAGGTTTTTACTTTCGCCTTTTAACCTTTGCCTTTTGCCTTTTAACCTTTGCCTTTTGCCTTCACTTGGGCTAAGGCTTCTTGGAAACTCAGTTCGCCGCGTTCAAGTTGGGTTAGGACATCATCTGAGGTCTGTGGATCGGCATCGCCTAGGGCTTCGACAATTGCATCTAATCTGGCTCTGGCGGTGTTGTAACTTACGCCTAGGGCTTCGGCGAGGCGTTGGACGTTGCCACGAAAACGCAGCAGTAAGCCAGCAAACTCGAGTTGTTCAAAGGTCAGTTTACCAACCCATCCCAAGGCAAATTCACCTTCTAGCACAAGCCCACGTTGTTTATTCTCGAGCCGAGTGACGGTCAGTTCTTCGCCTGTTATTGGGTCTTTGGTGATTAAAGGGTATTTGGTCATGACCCGAGTGTACCGAGTTCGGCTTGCAATTGCGAAATCAGGTCTTGTAAGCCTTGGCGCTCAGATTCTTCTTGGGTGACTCCAAGGGCGGCGTTGGTATCTGCAAGGAGTTCTTCAAGGGCGTTCTTCTTTTGGGTTGGCTCGAGGTGAGCAAGTTGTTCTTGAAAATCATAAGCGCTGTCTATAATTAAGGGTGTTGGACTCGGGTCTGGTTCTGTATATTCAACTCGAGTTTCGGTAGTGACAGAGGTTCGAGTTTTTGTGACCGTTTGTGGTTTATTAACTTGTCCGTATTCGGCTGCAAATTCGGCACGGGCTTCTTCGAGTTCGCTCAAGGCTTCGGCAAGTTCTTCATGGGCTTCTTCGAGTTCTTCATGGGCTTCGGCTAGGTTTTCATGGGCTTCTTCAAGTTCTTCTAGGATTTCCTCGAGTTGTTCTTCACGGCGTTCTCGTTCTTTATTGCTTTTGGCTTGTGTCAGCTGTTCGGCAATCACAGCTTGTTTGGCTTGAATACGGGCAATTTCACGTTGCTGATTGGTAATCTCTTGTTCTTTTTCAGCAAATTCGCGGTGCTGTTCGGCAATCTCTCGTTCTTTTTCGCGCAATTCGCGTTCGGCTTCGCGTTGTTCACGCATCTGTTCGCGTTGGTATCTAAATTCTTCGCGTTGCTGGCGAATTCGGTCTTTATTGCCTTCAATGCTTAGGCTTTCCATATCGAGCATTCCAGAGTCGTGCATTTCACGAATGTATTGTGGTTTGACTCCGTGCTGAGCTAAGCGAGTGACTTGTTCTAAACTGAGCGGCTCGAGTCCCAATTCTTGTTTAATCTGCAAGAGTTCCTCAACATAGGCTGGTTTAACCCCATATTGGGCAAGCCTGATGATTTCTTGCAAAGTTAAAGGATGATTTTCGATTTGGCTAAAAATATCTTGTAACTGACGTACATACTCGGGCTTAACGCCGTGCTGACCAAGGCGCAGAATGTCTTGGAAAGCAATATTATCCAGCCCAGCTTCGCGCAGTTTTGTCACATAATCGGGTTTGATGCCAAATTGTCCAAGTTGGACAATCTGATCGAAACTAAAAACCCCTTGGTTGCCACTTAAAGGTCTGCCAGAACGTGAAGCTGTCATGCGTGGCATAGGAGGAACGGGTGGAACAGGTGGTACGGGTGGAATTGGGGCGACTCGAGGCACGGGCATAACAAATGCTTCTTCGTTTGGCGTGATGTTCTGGCTGCTTTGCAGTGTCTCGAGCAATTCTTGGGCTTGCTCGGGGGTGATTGCGCCTTTTTCGACCAACTCGAGGATACGGGTTTCTTGTTTCATACTATTCTCCTTGGCAATAATCTATATAACTTATGGCATATATTTGCTTATATTTTGAAATTTGTCAAGTCTTAGAGCAATATAAGAAACCGCTAACTCGAAAAAATTATCTGTCAATTTAGAATCTATATTGTTGTAAAAGTATTAAATAGCGCCAAGTATCAATCTGTTTGAATTCTCGAGTCAAATTATTTATCAAATCTTTTGGCACTTTTTTATAAAACCCTATCTCGAGTCATGCCAGCCTTCAAAAGATTCACTTCAAAAGCCATAAAATGGTAATCTCTGCCCGATGGCAAGTAAATCAAGTGCATTTAGCACCTTACCGCAACGACTTTTTTGGTCGCTGATTGCTTTTGGCACAGTCGTGGTCTGTACTTGGGCTGGCTGGATTAGCCTCACCCTAATGATTGCTGTGGCAGTTGGCGTGGGCTTATACGAATTTCGCAATATGGCACGCAAGGCTGGTCTGGCAGTTGGTGGGCGCAGTGTGTATGTCTTTGCGATGCTGATGCTGCTTGCCAGTCAACCGTGGCTGCGCGATGGCATCTGGGTTATTCCAGCCAAAATCCCGTGGCGCGAAATCGTGATGTGGGCATATCTGATGTGGGTGATGATCGTCGAAGTGGTGCGCCCATCCGAACGCCCATTAGAGCGCATCATGACCAGTTTGTTTGGAATGTTGTATATTCCGTTTTTGCTCTCGTTTGGTTTGTTGCTGCGCTATTATCCAAATGGTGTGCTTGGTTTTTGGTACGCGATTATTGCTGCGGTTGGTGCGTATGCCTCGGATACGGGCGCGTATATTTTTGGTGGCTTATTTGGCAAACGCAAACTTGCCCCCGAAATTAGCCCCAATAAAACGCTCGAGGGTGCAATTGGTGGCATGGCATTTAGCGCCCTGATGGTTTTTATCTTGCAAGAAGCAATTCGCAACTTCATACCCGAGGTGCGGGTCTGGGAAATTTGGCTCTTTGCGATTTTGGTGTC
>JAYWHB010000564.1:0-7690 GCA_043777915.1 Deinococcales bacterium | reverse complement strand
GGCTGCCAACCGTCAAAGCAGCAAGGGCAAACTCGAGTACCTCCAAGGCACACCCAAAGGCAACAATGTCCGCAGTGGCGCTTTGCAACTACCCGGCGACCCTAGAAATGGTTTCACCAGCCCCACCAATAGCCCAACGTACCGCCGAGCCGCTGAATCTGCGGTACTTGACCCACGTTTGCCGCCAGAATACCAAGAGATGCTTAAAAACTATTACAAATAATTATTGCCTCGAGTCCTTAAAAACTTGTCTCGAGATGACTAAGCGCTGGATTTCAGATGTGCCTTCATAAATCTCGGTGATTTTTGCATCGCGGTAATGGCGTTCGACTGGGTATTCTCGGCTGTAGCCATTGCCACCAAAAATCTGAATCGCTTCTTTGGCTACAAAATTGGCGGTTTCTGAAGCAAAGAGTTTTGCCATGCTTGCTTCTTTGCTGTAGGGTTTGCCAGTTTCTTTGAGGCTGGCAGCATCCAAAGCAAGCAGTCTCGAGGCGTGAATCCTTGTTGCCATATCGGCAATCTTAAAACTAATCCCTTCAAATTCGGACAGTCTCGAGCCAAATTGCTCACGGGCAAAAGCATAATCCCGAGCAGCTTCAAAGGCAGCTTGGGCAATACCAATGGCTTGCATGGCAATGCCAATTCGTCCACCATCAAGGCTGGAAAGGGCAATAATTAGCCCTTGTCCTTCAGAGCCAATCATGTGTTCACTCGAGACCCGCACGCCATCCATGTTGACCGTAGTGGTGTGGGCAGCGTGTAGTCCCATTTTTTCTTCGGGTTTACCAAAACTTAAGCCGTTCATGCCCTTCTCGAGAACAAAGCAAGAAATACCCCTCGAGCCGCGTTCATTGTTGGTGCGTGCCATCACCAAGTAGGTCTGGGCTTGTCCGCCAGAGGTAATCCAGACCTTTTGCCCCTCGAGAATCCAATCCGTACCATCCTGAGTGGCACGACTTCGTAAACTGGCGGCATCCGAACCCGAATTGGCTTCGGTCAGGCAAAACGCACCGATTTTTTCGCCTCGAGCCAATGGCACGAGCCAGCGCTGTTTTTGGCTTTCCGTACCATGATTTAAGAGCATTTGCTGTGGTAAGCCGTTGGTGACACTGACAATCACACCGACACTGGCATCAGCTTTACAGATTTGCTCGAGACAGAGCGCGTAGGTCACAGCATCTAAGCCAGAGCCGCCGTACTGTTCTGGTACAGTTGCCCCAAGCAAACCAAGTTCGGCAAGTTTATTCAGTTGCACCCAAGGATACTCACTGTTTCTATCGTACTGGGCAGCCAGTGGCACAATTTCTTTTTTACAAAAATCAGTCACCATCTCGAGGACAGCGCGTTGGTCATCAGTTAAGGTCATGCCTTAATTATACAAGTGCTTGCCCGAGAATAGTCTGGGCTATTTCAGGTAACTTCTCGAGATTGGCTGGTGTGTGAACCAAATACACTAGACTTTGGTGGGCTAAGGCAACACAAACGTTTAACAATTGTGGATAAATTTTAGTCTCGAGTTGCTGACCACGAAACCTATTTTTGAGTAATTCCGACACCGCCACTTGCGGCGCTAGGCGGGTCAATCTGGTCTTTTTGATATTTTCTCGTCCAGCCAGAATAAAAATTTGTTGCACCGTCGCCGATTCTGGACACGCTTCCTGCTCGAGGTTGATATAACGCTTGTTGCCCACTAATTCGGCGGGTTGAAAAATGAAGGGTAGCATTGCTGGATTGATGCCTAGTGCCTTTGCCGAATCGTCGTGAAGACGTAAATACCTTGGTCCAATGTGAACCACCAAAGGATTGTTTGGCTCGAGAACCGCAATATCATCCGAAAGAACAGTGCAGCCTTGTTGCCATAGGGCAGTCAAGGTACTGGATTTCCCAAGACCAGAATCACCAAGAAGTAAAATACCACCTCGTTTGGTATTGACCACACCACCATGCAAACAAACTTGTCCAGAATTCCATAAAATTGTGGTAAATAACCTTGTGAGCAGCATCGGTGGAATGTTTTCGATAATTGTATTTTTTGTGAACAGCACTTCGATTTTTTTGCCAGCATGACCAAAATCAATTTGTACCCATTGCTTGGTATTTGGGTCTAACATCTCGCTGCGCCAAGTGTTTTGGTCTATCCGCCAAACCGACTGTATGCCATCAGTCTCTAATAAGTTTGCAAATTCTGGCAAGGTGGGTTGAGGTGACTCGAGTGGAGATAAAAAAGTAATCTGACAGTCTGGTTCACCAGCATATGGCAATTCAAAACAAGGCAATGCAATGTTCGCACGGACTCGCCAGCCAAATAACAAGTAATCTTTTGTCATGGTTTTTCAAATAGCGCTAAGCGCTGCCGCAAAGTTACCAATTGAGGGTCGGTAGGCTCGAGCCAATGAATCATGCCGTGCAGTGCAAAATAGTCGTATGGACGGTGTTGTAAAATAATTTCGTATTGGCTCAATGGACTTGGTGCGCTTTTTCTTAACCGTGCCATGTCCGAAAGTCTTGAAAAAAAAGTTAGTAAAAGCTCAGACTGCGATTTTTTAGCCACAAGATAAGCAATTTCAGCAATGAGGGATGTGTAAATTGAATCTAACTGTGTTTCTGCCAACAACAATAATTCTTGGTGTCGTCCCAAATCCTGTAAGGACAACACCGCTAAATACCTTGCCTGATGCCAGCGCGGATATTGTTTCAATAGCTCAGTCGCCAATTCCAAGGTTTTTTCATGGTCGGCTTTAGCTCGAGCTTGCCAAGCACTAAGGATTTGTTGTTTAGATTCTGATTGCAGAATTGGCATAACAACTTCTGAATGTATTGTACAGCCTAACATTTGCTGGTATAAATTCTGGTGCTGGCTGCGGATAGCACTGGCACTACGGTTATCTTCTACCCAAGCCGTGGCTCGAGTCACCATTTCAGTACGAATCTGAGGATTGGCATACAGTAACTCGAGTGAAGCTAGGAACTCTGTGTTGTCAGCAAATACTTTGCTATGTCCAAGATGCTCGAAGTAAACCTGATGCAGTGAAACAAGACAAGCCACACCACAAACGGTGTATTCGACTAATTTTACATCGGTGCGGCTCTGGTTAAAGGCTGTTGGTAACAATGGCACAAGACCAACATCTAAGCCTTGCAAAAAACCAAGATAAGTCTGATAAGAAGCAAAATCTTGAAAGATGAGTTGATGCGTTGCAATGTCCTTAAATAATGGCTCGAGCAAGAAACGATCACCCATGACAGCAAATTTCACTTCTGGGTGCATTTGGCAAAATACGGTGATTTCTGCGGCAATACTGAACAAGTCTTGGTTGTGGGTGCTTGTACCAGCCCAACCAAAAACAAATTCTTTGGCTTTTTTTTTGGCATTGCTCGGCGATTCAACAAAATTAGGTAAAACCGTTCGGATGGGGTTCAAAGAAGCAAATTTTTGTTCTAGCCCACGCGAAGAAAAAATAATCCCGTCGGCTAAAGCAGCTAAATTTAAGCGGGTTGCTTGGTTGATTGGGCTAAACAAACCATGATTTTCAGGTAGCCAAGTACCCAATGCCAAAAAATCATCGGCAATTTCATAGAGGGTTGGTTTTTGTTTCGCACGGCGCAGCAGAATCAGCGGCTCGAGTTCAGGATAAATCAGTTCATGAATAATTAAGAGGTCGCAGTTCAGAGCAATTTCTTCAAAGTCTGGCTCGAATATAGATAATCCAAAAACATAAAAATCTGAGTGATCGGCAAATAATTCTATTGGATTCAAAACGCGGTGCTTGAACTGCCCAGTATTTTCGCCTTGAGGGTCAGCGCCGTACAAATGCACAATGCTGTACTTCAAACTCATGCTTTGCGCCAGTAGACACAACTCCAATCCACTTGGCGAATTGGCTCGAGAACATTGTTTTTGGCTCGGTACTGGTTAATTGCTTCGCGGCAGGCTTGAATACCCGCGTAATCATCCACGATGATAAAACCACCCGATGCAACCCGTTCATACAGGGCTTCTAAAATTTCGGTGGTTGAACCAAATAAATCGGCATCGAGTCGCAAAATCGAGAGTTGTTGAATCGGAGCTTGATGCAGCGTATCGGCAAACCAACCTTGTAAAAAATGAACTGAATTCGATAGCATTTCGTAACGCCTAAAATGCTCTTGTACGGTCTCGAGACTGATGGCTAACCACGGTTGCCGAGGTTCAGACCAATCGAGTTGGCTCTGCACATCCAAATCGGCAGTTGGTACAGGTAAACCCGCAAACGAATCGGCTACCCACATTTGACGCTCGGCTTGTCCATACGCCACTTGCAATGCCCGCATAAAGATCGATGCTCCGCCTTGGCAAACCCCAGCTTCAAGAAAATCACCTTTGATACCATCAGCGAAAACCGCTTCGGCACAGGCTTGCAAATTCTCGAGCCGACGAATTCCAATGGCAGTATGAGAATACCGCGTGGCTTCGTTGTACAAGACTCCGCCGATTTGTTTGCAGGACATGATTTCGGCGTACTGCTCTGGTTGTGTCATGCGAATATCGCGCATCAGTCTATCTGTCTCGAGGGAACTGGCTGGTTTTTCGCTTTGCAGCAGATGCCGAATTCGCAATTCATGTTCGGGGTACAATAAATTCATCAAGGCTTTCTGAAGCAATTCCAAATACCTTTGGCGCATTGGGTCTTGGGGCAAATTTGCATACTGCACACTCATGAAACCCAAGCCATGCAACTGCTCGAGCAGGTTTTTGATGGTGCTGCTGGCAATTTCTGGAATGACATCGTACTGACGGACAACCTTCGAGCAGAGCATTTCGAGACTTTGGGATTGCTCGAGATGCTGCCAGACAAAAAGCCCGACTTCGTTGATGCGGCAAGAGGTGAGAAAAACAGTGTGCCGAAGCTCAATACCATTGGAGTCTTGAATAATCAAAACTTGTTGGCTTCTAAAAAATTGGATGTGGGAGGTTTTTTCTAAAGACATAAAAGATGAAGTTACGCAAAAATTCAATGTATGTAAAAAACGCTATTAAGCTGACCGATTGGCATACATGAAAAAATCGTAAGTTGCACCGGGACTAGCAGAAACACTTGTGTCTAAAAATTCAACTGCTTCCAATTGTGGGGTTGCCCATACTTTACGTGGCAAGGCTTCTGATTGGATTTCCAGTTGTTCTGATTGATTATTTTCCATAACACTCCAATAACTACCTAGAGAACTATAAATAACTGATTAAAATGACCTATTAGCACTATAAAACCCATCGAAAGTAGCTCCAGGAGTTACAGCCATACTTGTGTCTAAAAATTCAACTGCTTCTAGTTGTGGGGTTGCCCATACCTTACGCGGCAAGACTTCTGATTGCATTTCTATTTGTTCTGATTGATTATTTTCCATGATATTTTCTCCTTGGTCACATTATACACAAAACAGCTTGTGGAAAAGCAAAAATCATAGCTCCATATTTTCCAAAAACAGCCCCAAGCCTAAAGCCCCCAAAAGCATAATTCCATCTTCTTGTGCAGGGTTGAGTTGTTCTTGCTGTAAACGAATCCAGGCATTTTTAACTTTGTGCAAATTCAAATATGTTGCGACCTGACCAGAGTTTAATAAACGCTCCAATACTTCTTCAATTTCATCTCGAGAAGCAAGTAACCGTTGCCCAATGTCTTTACCTTGCTGTCCACGTTTAATGCCCCATTGTACGGCTGGCGGTAAAAGACCCTGAACTGCTCGGCGCATCAGCCAACGGTCATGTCCAGCCCCAGAAAACTGCCCAAGTGGAATGGCAAAACAAAACTCGAGTAAACGTTTATCCATGGTTGGGTCACGCACCTCGAGTCCATAGCCTGCGCCCATGGTGTGCCAAATTGCTCCAAGCTGTGTGATGCCCGGAATAATTTGTGTCAGTTGCTGCTTGACCGAAAACAAAAATGGTTGCTCTGAAACACTAAACGCACTTTGGCTTTTTTTGAGCAGTTGAAGTTGATGTACCAAAATTGGTGAAATAACGCTGTGTTTTGTCCAATATGGTTTTGGTAGCGCTCCAGTCCTTTGTTGCCAATCGGCTTGCAACGATAAAAAAGCGGGTTTAGCAACTTCACCAAGCACGGCTCGAGTCCATGAACGGCGCTGTATTGCCCCAGATTGCAACTGCCCAAAAGCCAAACCAAGTTGCCCTTGTCGCAGTGCCGACCAAGTGCGGTATGTGCCACCTTCCCAAGAAGCGGCTAAGTTACCGCATTGCCCCGTCAGTAGCACACCAAAATCTTGTTGGCGCAGTTCTGAAAGTAAAGCCTGAATCCAATAACTGTTACCAACTGCAAATTCGGGTTCTCGAAGAATTTTTGTTGCCTGACGGATACCAGCCAGTGGTGTCCAATGGTCGGCGGGTAGGGCAATGTGCTTGACGTTGCCAATGTATTCCGCCGACTGATGCGCCAAATCCCATTCGTTGGCAATGCCACGCTCTACCAAATCAAAGGTTGGGTAGATTGGCACAGAAGTAAAAGCCGTGAGTTCTTGACCGCCTTCACGCATTACCTTGGCGGCAATGGCTGTCACTGCCCCAGAATCCAGTCCAGCCGATAAGGTACTGGCAATCGGACGGCTTGAGCGCATTCGGTCATGAACAGCAGTTTTATAAATACTTAAAAATGCTTCGACATACTCGGCATCTGAGCGCAGTTTAAGCGGTGGTGTTTGCTCGAGTTTCCAGTAGCGTTCAAAATGCAATTTCTGGTTTTGCAAAGTTACAGTGTGGGCTGTTTCTAAGCGGAAAATATTTTCATAGTAGGTACTCGAGCCATCATCTAAACGCAAAGTCAACAAATCCACTATTCGTTGCTGTTTAATTTTAGGCTGCACATCTTTTAAGCCTAAAATCCCTTCAATGCCCGAAGAAAAAGCAAAACCATCTTGCCATAAACAAAAATGCAGCCCCGTATTGCCAAAATGGTCTCGAGCCAAAAAAAGACTTTGCTGGTTTTTTTCATAAACCGCAAAAGCCCAATCACCAAGCAACCGATGCACACAAGCCTGTCCCCATTTTTCAAATGCCAGTGCTACCAATGTTCCATCAGCAGTGATAGCACGCTGGCTTAGGTCTAAACCCAACTCTCGGCAAAGTTCGGTACGGTTATCAAGCCGAGCGGCGGCGGTCAGCACTGCTGTGCCACCACAGACCAATCTTGGTACTTGTTCAAAACTGGCTTCTGGTGTGGTTTTTAATAAGGCTTGCCCGAAAGCCACGGTTTCATCTAGCCAGTGCGTATGCCCATCAGGTCCCCAATGCGCCAAACTGCTTTGCATCGCCGCAAAATCTTGCTGGATTGGCTGAGCATCAAAACGCACCACTCCATAAATTCCACTCATCAGCGAATCTCGAGATTCCCTTCTTGCTTAAGCTGAGCCAAAAAGAACAGCACTTCTTTTTGGCATTGGGCAGCATCTACCTCAAATGCCGCCTCGAGTTTCTGACAAATTTCTGAAACGGTGATCGGGGTTTTCAGGTGTCGCCAAATTTCAGTGGCAACTTCGTTCAGGTACAAATATTTTCCTGTTTTAAGATTCATCATGTACAAAACATCACCATTTGGTACTTGAACCCAATTCTGTACATTCACAACAACCGTCGCACTTAAATGAATCATGATTTATCTCCATAAATTCCAGTCACGCTAAATTGCCGATAACCACGTTC
>JAYWHB010000563.1:0-2779 GCA_043777915.1 Deinococcales bacterium | reverse complement strand
CGTCTTCACTGAGCTTAAATTCGGGGGCTGGTCGTGACATATTTTAGTCTAACCGATAAAAAGAGATCACTTACTCTCTTCGCGTTATTGGTAGTAGTAATTCAGCATAAATTAGATGATTCGATGGATTTAAGATGATGCTTTGCAGTGGTTCAATCATTTTTAAGAAATCCTGATGTTGTTTAATATTACGCGCCAAACGCAAGACGACTGGAAAGGATTGCTGTAGCGCAAACCAGTTTTGTTGACGAATCAGTTTTTTGCATTGGATGTAGTATTCATTCCATTGGTTACTGGGACTGATTCGCATAAGAAGTATTGTAGCGCCAAAAGCTGATGCTCTTGGCGCTACCGCTTCAATTAACCGCCTGTTCCACCACCGGGGTCATCACCAGCAATTAAGACTGGAGTTGGGGTTGTGACACTGGCGTTAGGTGCAGCAACCACGGCTAAAAGAACGACGGCGAGTAGAACTTGTACAACACGCTTGAACATAAAACTCCTCTCGAGGGTGTAGAACCGCTCGAAGGTGAGTTTCGTTGGCTAGTGCGTCAAATCGTGTCGTGATAAAAATATCAGTTGTGGTACGGGTTTATAGATTTTAATAGGAGAACCGACAGTACAGTTAAGCTAACTTTAATGTTAGCAGCTAGGCAGCGCTGTGGCTCGAGGTTGGCAGTTAAAATTCAAAGACCCGATGCCCAGCCGCTCGAGCCAACATCTCCTGTTGTCTTTGTCGTTTCTGTGTGTAAAAAGCCATGCCAGCTTGGATTTGTTGGTCTTCAGAATCCGTCACCGCCCCATAAACTGCGTAACCAATCAAGCTCAAAAAAGAAGGTTGCTGACCTGATTGACGGTTGTACTGGGCTATCCGTTCCTGCACCTCTTGAGTGGTTTTCTCGAGAAGTTGGTCATCAGTCATGTCCGCTAGAGTGGTATCTGGAGTTCCTAAGCCCTTTATGGTCATCCAGATTTCAAGTGGGATTTGAACTGTCACCCGATCCTTTGAGGCTTCAAAGTCAACTTCACTTAACTCGAGGTAAATGTGTTCGTCATCCAGTGCCTCTCGGTAAAGATGATGTTTTGGTCCTGTGGATAAAGAAGATTTTGTACTCATAGAATCACCTAAAACAAAGAATAGTCGAAATCCAGATGTGTCGCATAGAAAGGTAGCATTCTATGGATTTGGTCTATGAATCTAATTTTTGTAAATCTCGAGCAAACCGAACTGCCATTGTCGCTGTGAAAAAGATGGTGACTATAACTGCCCAACTTGGAAAATGAAGCATTGAGGCAATGTTATACCCATATATATAGGAAAATCGCTAGTTGAAGTACCATCAGCTTCTTCGACTGCTTAAACCAAAAACAAAGTCTGGGGCTGGCTTACCCATTTCCTTAAAGTCCGCTTCAGTTTCCTCGCGCTGGTTGGTTTGGCGTTGAATACCACTGGGTTGTAACTGAGCTAACCAAAGTTCCAAAGCATCATCTGGCTCATTTTGGTACACCTCGAGTATCTTGGGTTCAGTTGGGGTAATCTCATACCAATTGATGTACCGATGTAAACGTTGTAAATGCTGTTCTGGACTTTGGCTCGAGGCAATCATGCCAAGCATATGTGATTCCTCGAGCATGATCGAACCTGCTTCTTTGCTTCTTAAAAGTTGCAGTAATTTACTGGTGTAGTCACGCCAGACTGTGTTGACTTCACGTTTTTGACGGTTTCTTTGGCTCATATGATTTACTCCTTTTGATCCATCTTTTACTTGTGGCTGCTTCTTTTTGCTTCTTATTGATGTATTTATCCAAACTTCCGTTGAACCAAACGCCAGCACAAGGCGATTACAAACCCTACGAACAGAATCACTGCCCAACTTGGTAAATGCAGAATCATTGCCAAACTGTACGAGTAAATCCCAGCACAAAGGGTTAAAGACCAGACCAATGGAATTTTGGCGGATAATTGTAGAAACCCATCAAGGTTATGCCCATAGCGCTTCTCGAGTGCGAATAGAACAATGGCAAAGACCATCAGACTCGAGACAATACAAAGCGTAATTGAGGCATTGACAGTCACGAGTAACCTTGTGGTCAAACCTCCAGCCAGAATTGCCAGTACAAGTAACTCGAGGTGAATCCATTTCATAGTGCCTCTGGGTTTGTCTTGCCAAAAAACCGAGTATTCATTTGTTCTCGTAACCGATGATTCTCGAAGGTCAGTTTACCAAGTAAGCGCTCGAGTAGGATTTCTTGGGCTTTTAACCGCTCGAGTTGTTTTTGTAGATTCAAATTCTCGGTCTCGAGTAAACCAGACTGTTGTTCCGAAAGAATAAAAGCATCATTGCCAAAGCGTTCGTACAAAGCTCGCCAAGAAAATAAAGTGGAGGCTAGAATTTTATATTCTCGAGCCACAGCACTAGGTCGTTTATGTTGTTCGATGACTTCTTTGACCATTCTGAGCTTAAATTCTGGAGTGTATAACTTTTTGTTTTTCATCGTCCATACCTTATAGAGAAAGTGATTTTCTGAATCACATTGTTCTTGGTATCTCGAGGCAATGTCGTGAACTCGAGTTGATTTAGACTGTCCAAAACAAAAGCAATTTCGACTTGGCTTTCGGTTAAGGCAAAACCGTCATCGTTTGAACGGCTCGATTCGAGGACTTTAAGATAGGTTTTCAAGGCACACTCGAGGGCAATGGAAAAAGTCGGGATTAGAGTTGCCAAAGTGCTACCAGTAAAAGCAGTATGACCTACTGTAAATTCAATCAGAACTAAAT
>JAYWHB010000562.1:0-2780 GCA_043777915.1 Deinococcales bacterium | reverse complement strand
TCGCGGCTGAGTATCTGCCCTGAATCTGTGCCGATTTGCCCGACCACACCAGCAAGGCGCGAATCAACAAAATAAGCCCGAGCAATCCCTGTCGGGGTGCGTAAAATCGAAAAACCAGAAAACTGACTGCGCGACTCAACGTCTGCCTCGAGCATATCCCAACGAATTAAAGCACTTGATAAGGCTTGAAAAATTGGGGCATCCAAAGGAACGGGCGGCAAGGCAAAGGCTGTTGTCGCAAAAGACATTTGAGTTAATTGTTTTTCCAGATTCACACTTGCACCTCGTTACTGATGAATTATACGACTTACATAGGATGGTCTTAGGTCAATAAATGACTTAATTAGTATGCGCCTGTTTTTCCCTTGTGAATGTGCAAATCAAGCAATTGAACTTGCCGTTTCTCGAGCGTCACCAGACCCTCGGCTCGAGCCAAGACCACCAAAGCCTGAGTCTCGATGCCCGGCACAGCCATCGCAATACGATTACGCCCTCCCAAGTAGCCCTTTTCAATCAGTGCAGCCACTCCCACAGCCGTTGCTCCACTATACTGCGTCAAATGCAATAAACTCAAGGTCATGATGCCTTCGTCCAGTACATCGCGGAAAACCAAAACTCGAGCATTTTGCGGAATTGCACCCTTGGCAATTGCTAGGGTTCGCTCTGCCACTTGAACCTGCAAAAGCTGGTCATTTTGCAAAAAACCACTTGAGTCAGTATCATCGGACAGAATCACATCCACAATTTGAGCCGTCACAAACGGAATTCCCAAACGAAGCGACAATTCAAAAATCAAGGCAGGGTCATCAAACGAAGCTGCCAAAATAATATCTGCGACTGGTAAATTACTTTGTAAAGCCCCAATCGCCGCCGCAATCACCTCGGGTTGCAGATACTTTGATAACTCACCGGGCAGCAGGACAGATTCTGCCTGCGGTAAAGCAGCCAAAACCACATCTTGAAATTGCTCGAGATGAGAACGAGGCATGAGAACCTAACATTAACGCATTTTAAGGGTAAAAAGTATAAATTCATCACATCTGCCCCTACCCAAGTTGGTCTTTTCGACCTAGGCTAACTTCATGAAACACCCAGCCAATGCTCTTATAGACGAAACCAGCCCGTATCTCTTACAACATGCTTACAATCCAGTGGCGTGGCTACCGTGGGGAGAGGCGGCATTTGAGACAGCCAAAACTCGAGACCTACCAATTCTTTTATCGGTCGGTTACAGCGCTTGCCATTGGTGTCATGTGATGGAACGCGAAAGTTTTGAAAACCTCGAGATTGCTGCCCTGATGAATAAATTATTTATCCCAATCAAAGTAGACCGCGAAGAACGCCCCGATGTGGATAGTATTTATATGAACGCAGTGCAGATTTTAAGTGGGGCTGGTGGCTGGCCCATGACCGTGTTCTTAACCCCAGAAGGCAAACCCTTTTACGGTGGCACATATTACCCTCCCACCGACCGATACGGCAGACCGGGCTTGACTCGAGTACTGATTTCGGTCTCCGAAGCCTGGAACAACAAACGCAGCCAATTGCTTGACAGTGCCAACGACCTGACCAATCATCTTAAAAACTTTGAGAACTTAAAAAGTGCCGAGCAAATCGAAACCTCCGACAAAACCCTAAGCAACCTAGAACGCAGTTTTGACCCACAATACGGCGGCTTTGGGGCAGCCCCCAAATTCCCTAACCCTGCCAATCTTGAATGGTTGCTCGAGCATCACAGCCGCACCAAGCACCCCAAAGCCCTAGAAATGCTCCAAACCACCTTAAATAAAATGGCAGAAGGCGGAATTTACGACCACCTTGGCGGCGGTTTTGCCCGTTACAGCACCGATGAACGCTGGCTTGCGCCGCACTTTGAAAAAATGCTCTACGACAATGCCCAACTGATTAAACTTTATGCCCTCTGTTACCAAGCCACCCAGAATATCCAGTATTTTTTAACCGCCAAAGAAAGCCTCGAGTACCTGTTACGTGAAATGCAGTCGGTAGAGGGCGGATTTTACAGCGCCCAAGATGCCGACTCCGAAGGCATCGAAGGAAAATACTTTGTTTGGGATGAAAGCGAAATAGACGCAATTCTTGGTTCGGATAGCCCAATTTTCAAACGTGCTTACGGCGTGCTACCGCAGGGCAATTGGGAACACAAAAACATACTGCATCAAACTGCTACCCACCAAGAACTCGAGCCGTTAATGGCAGCGGGCGAAAATATCGAAGAATTGCTCGAGAACGCCAAAGGAAAACTTTTTTATGCCCGAGAAAAACGCATCAAACCCAGTTTAGACGACAAAATCCTATGCAGTTGGAATGGTTTAACCCTAGAAGCCCTCGCCATCGCCGGACGAATTATGGGTGGACGCGCCCCAAAATACCTGCAACACGCCAAAAACTTAGCGGCTTTTCTGCTCGAGAAATTTGCCTACACTGACCAATCTGGGCATTTGCGGCTTTGGCACAGCTACAAGACTGGCAGTAGCGCTAAAATCCACGGGATGCTCGAGGATTACGCCCTCTTAGGCTTAGGAATGCTCGAACTTTACCAAAGCACCTTTGAAACCCAGCACCTCGAGACCGCCCAAGCCCTAAGCCGCAGTATCCTCGAATTTTTTAGCGACCCCCAAGGCGGATTTTTTGACACCCCCAGCGACGGTGAAACCCTAATCGTTCGCCCAAAAAGCTATTTTGACAGCGCCATGCCAAGTGGCAACGGCGCAACGAGCTTATTACTGATAAAACTTGCCCGTTTGACCAGCCAGCCAGCC